>JAFEBB010000006.1 GCA_018266075.1 Deltaproteobacteria bacterium
TCGCGACAACGAGCCTTGGTATCGCGACAACGAGCCTTGGTATCGCGACAACGAGGCTCCAGGACGGGCCCACGAGACTTCAGGACGCGTCCTGGTACCGCACCCCGCCTCAATCAGCGTGTTTGGGTAGCGCCCTGGAGCTCAATGATGGGCGAATCGCCGGCCACGTGCTCACGCATCACCCGCTCGAGCTTGAGGGCATCCATCTCTTTGTAGTGCGTCTCGCCGGGGCTCCCGTTGAGCTCGAAGTCCTCGGACGCGAATGGGTCCACCGGCGCGCCGGTGTCCACGCGGACGATCACGTTCGCGCCTTGCTCGCACAAGCCGTAGCACCCGCCGCGCTTGAGGCTGCACTTCGACGCCAGGCCGAGCTCGCGCACGCAGCGCTCGGCCAGGGGCACGAGCGCGTTCGAGCCATTGCCGGTGCAGTCCGGCCCCTGGCAGATGCTGACCACGTACTTCGTCACGCCACCGGCTCCACGGCCTGCGCCGCCTGCTCCTTCTCCAGCATGCGCCGGTCGTAGCGCCGGAGGAAGGGCGCGTAGATGGCGAAGCTCAGCGCCAGGTTGACGAGCGAGAGCACCACCGCTCGCACGTCGCCGCCGGTGGTCAGGTAGGCGCCGATGGGCGCGGGCAGCGTCCAGATCACCTCGACGCGCGGCCGGGCCACCAGGTCGAAGTGCATCGCGCACCAGGTGGTGGTGGCCGTGACCAGCGGCGCGCAGATGAAGGGCACCGCCAGGGCGCCGTTGAGCACCATGGGCAGCCCGAAGAGGATGGGCTCGTTGATGTTGAAGAACGCCGGCACCGCCGCCAGCTTGCCCACGCCGCGCAGGGCCGAGCTCTTCGCGCGCAGGAGCCACAGCGCCACGGCGAGCGTGCCGCCGGAGCCGCCCTGCCACACGAAGAACTGGAAGAGCTCCTGCACGCCCACGTTCGGCAGCGGCAGTCCGGCCGCGGCGGCGTTCATGTTCTCCACCAGCATCTCCAGCCACACCGGTCGGAACGCGGCCAGCACCGCCGACGCGTGCAGCCCCAGCAGCCACATCCCCGAGTCGATGAGCACCACGGCCCAGGCTGCGGGCAGCGCGTTGCCTGCGTGGACCAGGTGCTGCGCGAGCTGCGCGGCGAGCCCCACGATGTCGATGTGCAGCAGGTGCACCACCGTGAAGACGACGACGATGGCCACGAACGTGGGAATCAGCGCGGCGAACGATCGGACGACGACCTCGGGCGCGCCGCCCGGCAACTGAATCGTCCAGCGCCGCTTCTCGAACTGCCGGGTGAGCTCCACGAAGAAGATGGCGAGCGAGATGGCGCCGAACATGCCGCCCGCGCCCAGGCGTTCGAGCGCGATGCCCGAGCCGCTCGCGGCGAGCTTCACCGGTCCCAGCGCGACCAGAAAGGTGGCCGCCGAGCCCAGCGCGTTCGACAGCGGATCCAGCCCGTAGCGCTTGGCCAGCGCGAACGCGCAGCCGAAGCACACGTACAAGCCGAGCACGCCGCCCAGCATCCGGTAGGGGATGAGGAGCGTGTCCTGGTACGGCTTCACCAGCTCCATCAACTTCGCGCTCGGCGGCTGCGCGGCGAGCAGGAACACCGAGCCCACCAGCAGCAGCGGGAGCGCGCCCACCACGCCGTCCCGAACGGAGAGCAGGTGCGGCTGTCTGCCGAGCGCCTCGGCGAAGCCACGCAGCCTGGCGCTGGTGCGTTGGAGTCCCGTGGCCGCTTCAGCCGGCGCGGGTGCAGGCGCAGCGGGCGCGGCTGGGTCGGGCGCGCCCAGGGAGAATCAGTCCTTCTTGTCGAAGCGGGTGATCTCCACGGGCGTGGGCGCGTGCGCGATGCGCATGTGCGCCTCCTTGTGCCCGTGGGCGGGCTGCGCGGAGTCGGGACGCTTGAGCCAGGGATCCGACGGGTGCGCCACGGCCGGGCCGGTCAGGAGCCGGTCGATGCCCCAGAGGAAGCCGGGGCGCTCGTAGGCGGGCGGCGCGTGGGTGCCGGTGTCCATGCGGATGGCGTCCTTGGGGCACGCCTCGACGCACAAGCCGCAGACCACGCAGCGCAGCTCGTCGATGATGAACTTCACCGGGTACTTCTCGATCACCGCGCTCGCGGCGTCGGCGCCATCGGGAGCAGTGGGGTACTCGCCGGCCTCGATGTAGATGCACTGCGCCGGGCACGCGGTGGCGCACATGTAGCAAGCCACGCAGCGCGGCCGTCCATCTTCACGGGGAACGAGCCGGTGCAGCCCGCGGTAGCCCACGGCGTAGGGCTTCTTCTCTTCCGGGTACGAGACCGTGGACATGAGATTCCCGCCCTTGCGGTCGAGGATCTCGGGGTTGGTGTCGCGGCCACGGAAGAGGTTGGCGAGGAAGTGCCGCGTGGTGACGGCCAGACCCTTGATGAGCTCGGGCAGGTAGAGCTTCTCGCGCACCGTCTCCGGCTGCGACTCGGGGACCTGGTAACCGGGCGTCTTTCCCACGTTCCACCTCAGGACTTCACACTACCAAATATCAACTTCGAATCAGTGACCATGGCCGGCTGCTGCCGCGCCGTGCGCGTCGTGGCCGCCATGTCCGCCGTGCGAGCCGTGTCCGTGCGCGCCCGCGGGCGTCACTTCCTTCGACGGCCCCGGAATGAGCGCCATCAGCGCGGCGATCTCGATGAAGCCCAGGATGGCCAGCGCGTGCAGCGAGGGATCCCAGAGAATCAGCGCGCCGGAGACGAACACGTTGATGAGGCCCGCGGGCAGGAGCATCTGCCAGCCGAGGCGCTGGATCTGGTCGTAGCGGAAGCGCGGGAAGCTCCAGCGCACGGCGAGCTGCACGTAGCAGAGGAACATCACCTTCAGCCAGAAGACGGTGGCCAGCGTGCTGCCGAAGATGATCTCGCCCCAGAGGTTGGTGCCGTCGCTGAGCGCGTCGTGGAGGGTCTTCTCCAGGAACGGCAGGTGGTAGCCGCCCAGGAAGATCGCGGTGGTCACGGCGGCCAGCACCACCACCTCCACGAACTCGGTGATCATGAACAGGCCGAAACCCATTCCCGAGTACTCCACGAAGTAGCCGATGACCTCGCTCTCGCCCTCGGGCAGGTCGAAGGGGGCGCGCTTGGTCTCGGCGAACGCGGCGGTGAAGAAGAGGATGAAACCGATGGGCTGCAGGAAGATGCCCCAGCGCGGCAGGCCGAAGTCGTGGTCGCCCACCTGCCAGAGGTACGCGCCCTGGAAGCTGGTCATCTCCTCCAGCCGCAGGGTGTTGGTGAGGCACATCATGCCCACCAGGCCCAGGCCCAGCGCGACCTCGTAGCTGATCATCTGCGAGGTGGCGCGCACGCCGCCCAGCAGCGCGAACTTGTTGCTCGAGGCCCAGCCCGCCAGCGCCGTGCCGTACACCGCGATGCTCGCCAGCGCGAAGAGGTAGAGCAGGCCGAAGTCGGGGTGGAGCACCTGCAGGTCCACCGAGCCAGGGATGAGCTGGTGGACGCTCTGGGCCATGATCCCGGTGAAGATGCGCGGGCCCACGGGCACGATGGCGAAGAGGCAGAACACCGGCGCGAAGTTCAGCACCGGGGCGAGGCGGAAGAGGAAGCCGTAGGCCTCGTCGGGGACGAAGCCCTCCTTGGTCAGCATCTTCAAGCTGTCGGCGATGATGTGCGGGATGCCCGCGAGCGGCCGATCGCTCAGGCCGGGGATCACCGAGAAGCGCGCGCGGTTGGGGCCCACGCGGTCCTGCATGAACGCGCTCCACTTGCGCTCGGCGAGCGTGAGCAGGGTGGCGATGATCATCACCCCGCCCAGCATCAGCACCAGCATGTTGAAGACCGACGAGATCACCCCGGCCCACTGCGGCGCGAGGCACTTCTCGGGCACGTCCGACCAGTTGGTCATCTTGACCACCAGCCAGCCGGAGAGCGCGTACGCCGCGAACGAGAAGCCGAAGAAGATGCCCGGGATGAGCCCGAACACCACGAACAACATGCCCAGGGTGCGCTTCATCGCGCCTCCATCCACTCGCGGTAGCCCGCGGGACGCCCATCGCCGCCCGCCGACAGCGGATGCAACGAGCCCTTGCGCGCGGTCGCCCGCGGCTGGGCCTTCTGCCAGTCGAAGTCCTTGAGCTCCGGCACGATCGTAGAGAGCGCGGCGAAGACCTCCGCGGCCGTCTTGAACGCGGCCTCGCCGCCGAGGGTGCGCGAGATGGCGCTCGCCCACTGCCAGTGCGGCTTGGCGTTGCCGGGCGCGGGGTAGCACTTCACGAAGCGCTGGGCGCGGCCCTCGAAGTTCACGAAGGTGCCGTGGTCCTCGACGTGGGTCGCGGCCGGGAGCAGCACGTGGGCCTCGTCGGTGAGCTCGCTGTGGTTCGTCGCGGAGGCCACGAAGAGCTCGAGCTTGCTGAAGACCACGCCGGCGTCGCGGGCGCCCACCGGCACCTCGCCGCCCACCGCGTAGACCGAGCGCACCTTGCCGCCGTTGATGTCATCGACGAGCGCGCTGAACGGCTTCACCTCGAAGCCGTTGGCCTTGGCGATCTGCGTGAGGCCCGTGCGGTTGGGGTTCTTGTCGGCCTGCATGAGGATCTTGTCGCTGGCGCCGTCGGCGCGGCCGCCCACGAACACGGTCTTCAGGCCGAGCTGCTTGGCGAGCGCGAAGCCCGCGAGCAGGTCCTCCACGCTGGCCACCGGCGAGGCGAGGAAGCCGAGGTTCGCCGCGCCGACCTTGAGCTTCTCCGCGGCGCTGGCCACGGCCTGCTCGAAGACGGCGGTCTTGCCCTCGGCCTTCTTGCCCAGGCGCGCGTCCTCCACGCGATCGGCGTTCAGCGACTTGTACGAGAGCCGGCCCTGGTCGCACATCCAGCTCTTGTTGACGGCCTCGTTCTCGCGCGGGCGGTAGCGGTAGGTGACGCCGTTGAACCAGTCCGCGTAGGTGTTGCAGCCGCGCGAGCAGCCGGTGCACACGCTGGGCGTGGCGGAGAGGAACCAGCTGCGCGCCTTGAAGCGGAAGTCGCGGGAGAGCAGGGCGCCCACCGGGCAGATGTCGACGGTGTTGCCCGCGTAGTTCGAGTCCAGCGGCTTGTTGGGGAAGATGTCGACCACTTCGTGCGAGCCGCGGCCGAACACGCCCAGCTGGCGATCCTGGGCGACCTCTTCCATGAAGCGCACGCAGCGGGTGCAGAGGATGCAGCGCTCCTGGTCGATGACCACCAGCGGCCCGAGCACCTTGCGCTTGTTCTTGAGGACCTTGCCGCCTTCGAGCCGCGAGGGCTTGAAGTCGTACATCATGTAGTAGTCCTCGAGCTTGCACTCACCGGCCTGGTCGCAGATGGAGCAGTCGACCGGGTGGTTCAGCAAGAGGAACTCGAGCACCGCGCGCTGCGCGTCCTTCACGCGCGCGCTGCGCGTCTGCACCGCGAGGTTCTCGGCCACGGGCGTCTGGCAGCCGGGGACCAGCTTGGGCGCGTTGCTGACCTCCACCAGGCACATGCGGCAGTTGGCCGCGATGGTGAGCCGGGGGTGGTAGCAGTAGTAGGGGATCTGCGCGCCGGCCTGCTTGGCGGCCTCGATGAGGTTCGTTCCGGGCTTCACCTCGACGGGCTTGCCGTCGACGGTGAGCTTCACGGACGTGGGCTTGGGGGCGTCTGCCATGGCGCGGCGATGATAGTCGCGAGCCGCGCCATGTAAAGCGATTCTGGCCCTCAGGTCTTGGCGGGTTGGGGGCCTGCAGCCGGGGGCGGCTTGGGTGGCTTCACCGCGTGCTTGAAGAACCGCTCCGGCCAGTCTCGGGGGAGCTTGTTCGGTCCCACCCGCGTGGTGAGCGTCCCATAGAGCGACTGCCGGGCGGCGTTCACGTCGTCGATGAAGGTGTTGATGCCCCGGGCGCGCCCGTCGGCGCGGGCCCCGGCGGCGGCGGTGCGCGAGGCGAGGGCGGCGTCGCCGGCGGTGATCGCCGCCTGGAGCTGGGCCCCGAAGGCCTGGAGCTGCGGCTCCGGCTCGCCGCCGATGGAGGCCGGCCAGCTCCGCACCTTGGTCAGCTCCGACTCCAGCCCGAGCTTGATGATGGCGCTCGGGTTGTCGCCGAAGTAGCGCGTGAACCGCGCCTGGGTGCGGTCGTTGCCGAGTGCGAAGAGCAGGTTGTCGGCGAACCCACGCACCACGTCGTCGAGCTGGTCGTCGGCTGCGTCGACCGAAGCCTGGGCCCGGATCTCCGCTTGCCAGCTCGTCTGCTGGCTGGACTTCAGCGCCTGCATCCGCTGGATGAACTGCGAGAACAGCGCGGCCAGATCGGAGGCCTTCGAGTCGGCCAGCAGCCGGGCCTCCGTGTAGACCAGCTCCTCCCAGATGACATCCAACGAATCGCCATACCTGAGGACGTGAATCGCCATGTTCCCCTCCCGTTTCGGCCATCTTTCCTGGCCTGCCAGGATCGAATCAAAGGAATTGTGAGCCCGCTCACTCCGCGAATGAAAGTCGAGTGATCCCGGACTGATGGGCCGGTCGTCGGGGCGCCGCAGAAGGGGTCGAAACGGAGTCCCGGGGTTCTGCGGCAGGCGCAGGAGGTGGCGAAGCCGCTTCTCGGGGTTCTGCGGCAGGCGCAGGAGGGGTCGACGCCACTTCTGGGGGTTCTGCGGCAGGCGCAGGAGGGGGCGAAACGGGTTCTCGGGGTTCTGCGGCCGGCGCAGGGGCGGTGGCGGCCCGGTGAAAGGTCCCTCCGCCTGTCGGGACTCCTTGGGTAGGTTGGGAGCTCCCATGGGCGAGACCGACAGCGAGCGTCTGGAGCGCATCCGCCGCGAGTACGGACCGCAGCTCTCGCGCGTGGTGCAGAGCTACGCCCGCCCCGGCGCCGACGCCGACGACCTCGGCCAGGAGGTGCTGCTCGCCCTCTGGCGCGCGCTGCCCGGGTTTCGCAACGAGTGTCCGGAGCGGGCGTTCGTGCTGCGCATCGCCCACAACCGGGGGATGAACCACCTCTTCCGACGCAAGCCGATGGATCCGGACGTCCCCGACGTCGCCGATGAGCGTCCCGGCGCCGAAGCGCAGCTCGCGCAGCATCAACAGGTGGAGCGGCTCTACGCGGCGATCCGCCAGCTGCCGCTCGGCATGCGGCAGGTGCTCACCCTGGCGCTGGAGGAGCTGCCGCACGCGGAGATCGCGGAGATCCTCGGGGTGAAGACGGAGAACGTGGCGGTGCGGCTGACGCGCGCGAGGCAGGCGCTGCGCGAGAGGCTCAGCGCTCCTGCAGTTGAAGCGAGGAGGGCGACGTCATGAGCGACAACGAGTGGGAGTCCTGGCAGAAGACCTTCCAGGCGAAGAAGGATCCGCTCCCGGAGATCTCCAAGCGCGCGAGCCGCACCCGCCGCGGCATGTGGGCCGCGAACGTCATCTTCTTCGGCATCGTGATCGTCGAGCTCCTCGCCGCCATCCCCATGCTCCGCGACACCGGCCACGACGCCGACATTTCCCACGTCACCGGCCTGGGCCTGATCCTGGTGATGCTCGGCATGAGCGTGGGCTTCGTGAAGCTGCAGCGCGGCCTCTGGAGCCCCGTCACCAGCAACGCCCGCGAACAGCTCGAGTACATGGAGCGCTGGACCCGCGGCAGCGAACGCGCCGCCATGCTCGCGCGCCAGGGTGGCGTGGTGTGCGGCGGCTTCACCGCCGTGGTCTGCACCGCCGCCTGGATGAACCAGCGGCCGCCCCTGGCCGTCATGGTTGTCGGCGCGCTCTTCATCGCCGCGGTGGTGATCGGCTGCTGGTACTCGCCTGTCCTCAACGAGCGCCGGCTGAAGCGCTACCGCGCGCGGCTCGACCAGTGGCGCGCCGAGCTCGACGGCTGAGTAGATCGAATCGCGAAGCGGTGCGTTCCAGGGCGAAACAGGAGACTGCCCATGTCCGTTCGACGCCGCCTCGTCGGCGCGCTGGCCGCGCTTTGCCTGGCCGCCACCGCCCAAGCCAAGAGCGCTGCCATCAAGGAGCCGCTGCCGCATCTCAACGTCGCCCAGGCGCAGGTTCAGTCGCAGGTCGCGCCCATCTCTGCTCCCGTCAACGCCGACGGCGCGCGCGGCGGCTCGGTGCAGCAGCTGCCGCTGGACGGACTCAAGGCCGAGAAGCTCACCGTCGACGGCAAGACCGGCTGGAAGGTGCACATCCCCGGCAACCGCGCGCTGGCGACGCCCGCGGTCATCGGCGGCACGGTGTACGTGGGCGGCGGCTTCGGCTCGAACGAGTTCTACGCGTTCGACGCCGCCACCGGAAAAGCGCGCTGGGCCATCCGCGTGAGCGACGACGGCCCGACCGCGGCCGTGGTCAGCGACGGCAGGGTGGTCTTCAACACCGAGTCGTGCACGCTCTTCGTGGTCGACGCCGAGACGGGCAAGGAGGTCTGGTCGCGCTGGCTGGGCGATCCGCTCATGAGCCAGCCCGCGGTCCACGACGGCGTGGTCTACATGGCCTACCCGGGCGAGGGCGGACACCGCTTGATCGCGCTCGCGCTCAAGGACGGCAAGGCGAAGTGGAGCGTGCCCATCGCCGGCGACATCATCACCGCGCCGGTGATCGACGGCGACTCGGTGTACCTGTCGACCAACGACGGCACCGTGTACCGCTACAAGACCGCCGACGGGAAGCAGGTCTGGAGCAAGGCCATGCACGCCACCAGCGCGCCGTGGATCGCCTCGGACGGCGTGCACGTGTCGCAGGGCGAGGTCTCCGGCAACGCCCGCGAAGAGGGCTACCGCACGCTCGCCCAGGACGGCAGCTTCAAGGGCGGCGTGCAGGGCAAGCGCGGCGCGGACTGGCTCGACTCCAACGTCCAGTCGCACTCCGGCTACGCCGCCAAGCAGAAGGCCGACGACAGCTCGGTGGGCTTCTCCACCGCGCCCGCGACGGCGCAGACCGGCGAGGCCGCGGCCAACCTCGGCCAGGGCAACGTGCGCGGCCTCTGGGAGTTCCAGGGCAGCCGTCCCACGATCATCGACGGCAACAACTACTCCACCCAGGGCGACCGCGTGCGCGCGCTGGATTCGTACGGCGTGCTGGAGTGGGAGAAGAAGCTCGTCGGCGACGTGCGGCAGGTGGGCGGCGCGCTCGGCGCTCCTCCGGCATACGCGGCCGGCAAGCTCGTGGTCGCGACGACCAGCGGCGACGTGGTCGGCTACGACGCCAAGGGCGGCAACGAGCTCTTCCGCTACAAGATCGGCGAGGAGCTGCGCTTCCAGCCCGCGCTCTCCGGCGGGCGGATCTTTCTGGGCACGGCTTCGGGCACGCTCGTCGCCATCGACACCCAGGACAAGGGGATCGACCACTGGACGATGTGGGGCGGCGGCGCCAAGCACAACGGATCGGAGAACTGATCCAGTTCCTGGTTCCGGGTTTTGTTGGCGAATCGGCCGCGTGAAACTTGGGGCCCGCGCGCGGGTTGGTACCATCGACGCCGGAGGTGGCTCGATGTCGTACGCCCGCGCGCTGGTCCTGCTGAGCTTGCTCGCGTCGTCCACCGCCGCCGCCGAGACCACCGCGCGTGTCTCGTTCCTCGAGGGAAGCGCGACGCGAAGTGCCAAGGGGCAATCGTCGCCGCTGGCGCAGGGCGATTCCGTCCACCTCGGCGACCATGTCACGACCGCGGACAAGAGCCGGCTGGAGCTCGTTCTCGAAGACGGCTCCGTGCTCCGCGTGGGACCCAAGAGCGAGCTCGAGGTTCAGGACCTCCGCTTCGACGCCAGCTCCAGCACCTTGAACGCGCGGGTGATGCTGCTGCTGGGCAAGGTCTGGTCGCACGTCGAGCACCTCTCCAGCGGCGGTACCTACGAGATCGCCACCGAACGCGCCGTGGCGGGCGTGCGCGGCACCGAGTTTCGCGTCGACGCCGATCCGGGAAACGCGAGCGTCGAGGTGGAGAAGGGCAAGGTCGCGGTCGCGAGCGAGAAGCTCGCGTTCGCCGGCGAGGGACCGGGCGCGCCAGGCTCGGCCGTCGGTGCAGGCGATGCCGCGCGTCACGAAGTCATGGTCGAGCCCGGGCAGCACCTCGCGCTCGCCGACGAGGGCATGAAGCTCTTTCACCAGCAGCGACCCGCCGACGAGTTCCACGCCTTCACCCGACGCGCGCTGCCCGAGCGTGACAAGCTCTTCGGCGAGCACCGCCGCGAGCGCGAAGAGCGCGTGCGCCAGCACCGCGAGCGGCGCCAGGAGCGGCTCGATCGGCTGCGCTGGCGGCACTGATCAAGACAGCGATGGACGTGGCTCTTCGTGGGTCAGGGGCGTGGCCGCGAGCCGCATGAAGTCGCGCGCGTCGCGGACCGCGTGGCCGAGGCGGTCGTTGTTGAAGAAGACGAAGGCGTCGCCGTGTGCCGTCCAGGCCGCGAGCGCGTGCGCGGTGTGCGCGAGCCGCCGACCGCCGTAGCGACCCAGGTGGCGCGCGGTGGCGCCATGAAAGCGCAGGTAGCGAAACCCGCCCGTCGGCCGCGGCGGCGCGCGATCCACGAGATCGTGCTCCACGAACGCCGCCCCGTGCGCATCGAGCACGTCGCAGATCTCGGGCGTGTACCAGGCCGGATGGCGGAAATCGAACGCGTGCCGCACGTCCTCGGGCGTGCGCGAGAGGAAGTGGTCGAGCCGCTCGGGGTCGGGGTGCGCCATCTGCGGCGGCAGCTGCCAGAGCACCACCGCCAGCTTGTGCCCCAGGTGATCCACCCGGGCGAAGTAGCGGTCGAGCCCGCGCGCTGGCGCTCGAAGCCGCTTCAGGTGCGTGAGGTAGCGGCTGCCCTTGGCCGCAAAGATGAAGCGCTCGGGCGTCGCGTCGCGCCAGCCGTCGACCGCCGACGTGCTCGGCAAGCGGTAGAACGTCGCGTTGAGCTCCAGCGCCGAGAACTCGGTGGCGTAGTGCGCAAGCCACGAGCGCTCGGGCAGCCCGGGCGGGTAGAGCACGCCGCGCCAGTCGTCGTAGCAATAGCCGCTGGTGCCCAGGAACAGCCGACCCATGATCGCAATCTGCGCGTGCTAGCGTCTCGGCACATGCGCCACCTCGTCGCCATCCTCGCGCTCGTGCCGCTCGCCTGCTCCGCGAGCCCCACCGGCAGCGGCTCCAGCGCGGGCTCGACCGGAACCAGCACCTCGACCAGCTCGACGAGCACGGGCACCAGCGGCAGCTCGACGTCCACGGGCACGAACAGCACGGGCACCACCGGCAGCACCAGCGGCAGCTCGGGGAGCAGCGGCACCACGGGCCGCGTCTGTCCGCTCAATCTGGTCGCCGAGCCGCCCGCAGCCACCGGCGCAGGGCCCAACGGCATCGCCCTCGCGGACCTGAACGGCGACGGCAAGCTCGACGTGGTCACCTCGGACTTCTCGGTGAACGGGGCGAGCGTGCTCCTCGGCCAGGGCGACGGCACGTTCGGCGCGCACAAGGAGTTCAGCGTGGGCTCGCACCCTGCGGGCATCGCGGTGGGCGACCTCGACGGCGACGGCGTGCGCGATCTCGCGGTGGCCAACGGCTTCGACGACTCGATGAGCATCTTGATCGGCAAGGGCGACGGCACGTTCGACGCCGCCGCCACCTATCCCGCTGGCAGCGGGCCGACCGCGATCGCCGTGGGCGACTTCAACCGCGACGGCCTCGACGACGTGGCCGTGACCGCCGGCCTCACCAGCACCGTCTCGGTGTTCTTGAGCGTGGGCGACGGCGGCTTCCGCGCGCGCGAGGACGTGATCGTGGCCGACTCCGCCAGCGCCATCGCCCTCGCGGACGTGAACGGCGACGGGAACCTCGACCTGGTGGTCACCAGCGACTCCACCGGGGCGCTCCAGGTGGCGCTCGGCTTCGGCGACGGAACGTTCGACAACCCCATCGCCTCGACCACGAGCACCGATTCGGTGGGCGTCGCGCTCGGCGACTTCGACGGCGACGGCAAGCTCGACGCCGCGCTCGCCAACTCGCTCGACAATCAGGTCGGCGTGATGCTCGGAAGCGGCGACGGCCACTTCGGCACCATGAACACCTTCGCCACCGGCCACCTCGCGGGCGCCGTGGCCACCGCCGACATCGACGGCGACGGCCACCTCGACCTCGTCGTGGCCAACGCGCAGACCAACAACGTCAGCGTGCTCCTCGGCTACGGCGACGGCGGCTTCGCGCCGCACGTGGACTACCCCGCAGGCTCGCTCCCGTCCGCGGTGGCGCTCGGCGACCTCGACGGCGACGGCACGCCCGACCTCGCCACGCCGACGGACGACAACACCGTGGTCGTGCTCCGGAACCCGTGTCCGTGATTCGTTCGACGTTCATCGCGCTCGCCGTGTGCGCGCTCGCCGCCTGCGACAACCGCGGGCTCTGGCGCGATCCCAAGCTGCACGTCCTCGGCGGGAGCGATGCGGCGTCGACCGGAAGCAGCGGCTCGAGCGGCACCACCGGCGTCTCGGGCTCCACCGGCTCGGGCTCGTCGAACGGCGGCTCGACGGGACTCTCCGGCAGCAGCGGCAGCTCGGGCGGCACCACGGGACTGTCGGGCTGCACCTTCCCCTTCGAGCAGCAGCTCGCGGTGGGGAATGGCCCCATCTCGGTGGCCGCGGTCGATCTCGACGGCGACGGACGCCTCGATCTGGTGAGCGCCAATGCCGGCGACTCGTCGGTGAGCGTGCTCCTCGGCTACGGCGACGGCGGCTTCGCGGCGCACCAGGATTTTCCGGTCGGTCAGATCCCCTCGGTGGTGCGCGTGGCCGACATGAACCACGACGGCCGGCCGGATCTGCTCACCAGCAACCTCCACGGCAACAGCGTGAGCGTGCTCCTCGGCTACGGCGACGGGGGCTTCGCGCCCAAGCAAGACGCCGCCGCCGGAAACGCGCCCTACGACATCCAGGTGGGCGACTTCGACCGCGACGGCAAGCTCGACGTGATCGCCGCCAACAACCTCGACGACACCCTCACGCTCCTCCTCGGCGACGGCGAGGGCGCGCTCAGCAAGCTGACCACCTGGCCCACCAACGGCGATCCGTACGCGCTCGTCGCGGCCGACCTCGACGGCGACGGAAACCCGGATGTGGCCGTGGCGGTGGGCTTCTCCAACGACATCGAGGTGCGCCTCGGCTACGGCGACGGCGGCCTGGGCGCAGCCACGCCGTACGCCACCGGCGACGACCCGGTGGCCATCACCCTCGGCGACTTCAACGTCGACGGGAACGTCGACCTGGTCACCGCGAACAGCATCGGCCGCTCGGCGAGCGTCTTCATCGGCCACGGCGACGGCACCCTGCGCGCCCGCACCGACGCAGACACCAACGCCGCGAGCCAGGCCATCGACGCCCTCGACTACGACGGCGACGGCAGCCCCGACCTCTTCGTCGCCAGCCCCGACAGCCACTCCATCGCGCTCCTCAAGGGCCGCGGCACCGGCCAGTTCGATTACACGCTCACCTATCCCGCAGGGACGTCACCGGTGGGGCTCACCCACGGCGACTTCAACGGCGATGGCCACGTGGATCTCGCCGTCGCCGACCACGACGCAAACGCCATCCGCGTGCGCTTGCAGGTCTGCCACTGACTTCACGGGGTGTCCGGGCGCTTCGAAAGAAACCTCGGGCCCGCGCGCGTTGAATCTCGTTCCGCGCCCTACGTCCGTACGCCATGATTCGGGCACGTTTTCTGGGAGAGAAGACCATGCGCACGCTGATGATCGCTGTCACGCTGCTGGCCTGCTCGAGCACCGCGCTCGCCGCCGGCAAGGACATCAAGGGCTTCGGGCTGTACCACTGGGGCATGACGTTGGATGAAGTTCTCAACGCCAATCACAAGGAGCCCGCGCACCGCGCCGACGGCAAGCTGGGCAAGCTGCACGTGCTCGCCGCCACGTCCGCGCAGATGCTCCCCAAGCGCGATCCGCTGGGCCAGCAGTTCCTCTTCGCCGACGACGGCAAGCTGGTGGGCATCGGCTTCTTCCACAAGGAGGAGGGCGCCGCTGCCGACATCAAGGAGTGCGAGGAGCTGCAGAAGCACTTCGAGGGCGTGTGGGGCGCGCCCAGCCGCACCATCCACACCTCCGACAACGTGAAGTGGGACCTGGAGTGGGACCTCGGCGAGTCGGTCGGCGCGCTGCACTGCTCCCAGGTCGGCGCCAAGCGCCTCATGAACGTGCAGCTCCGCAAGAAGGGCTTCGGCGAGTAGCGCCGGCTTCATCGCGCGGCACCGCGAGGGCGCTTCCTGCGAAGGAGGCGCCCTTCGACGTTTTCGACGGCGCGGGCGTCGGGTAAGATCGTGAGATGCACGACACTTCACGCTTGGTGAAACTCGCGATCGCGTTGGCCGGGACCTTGAGCGCGGCGTCGGCGTGGGGGCAGGGACAGCCGGCGTGCCAGCGGGACACGGACTGCCCCGGCACGCAGATCTGCCAGGGCGGCGTGTGCACCGCGAACAACGGCCAGGCGCTGCCCTCGACCTACGTGGCCCCGCCGCCGCCCACGACCCAGCCCGCCAGCCCCGCGCCTGGGCCGTCGGCCACACCCGCGCCTGCGCCCGCGCCGACGACCTCGAGCCCGCCCTCGACGCTGCCGCCACCCGCGCTGCCGCCGCAGACCCGGCACGAGATGGAGGGCGACTACTTCGGCGTGCACGCCTTCGGCGACTTCTTCCCGACCGTCGACCAGGGCAGCTACGACCCTCTGACGCGGACGCTCGTGCCCACCCAGCAGGCCATCTTCACCGGCCTCCGCCTCACGGTTCCCATCTACCGGTACAAGCAGGGCAGCGTCGCCAAGTTCCTTCCCGGCGCGCTGGGCACCGCCGAGTTCGGTTACACGGCGGCGGGCAAGAGCGCGGGCAGCGGCGACGACGGCTTTGCCGTGGCGGTGGGCCTCGAGCTGCGCTGGCAGGTGGAGGCGCTCGACAACCTGATCATGCCCTTCGTGCGCTTCACCTACGTGGATCGCATCACCCAGTTCAGCGAGAGCCCCAACGGGACGCTCTTCGAGACCGCGGCCACGCTCTCGATCGGCGCGCACTTCGTCCGGGTGTTCGACCTGCACCTGCTCTGGGGCGGTACCTACGCGGGCTCGACGGCCATCGGCCTCGGCGTGGGCATCGGCTACGACATCTAGAGTTACAGACTGGTATTCGATAGCGAGCGCACGCCGAGCGTGCCGCCGGCCGATTCTGAAATATAGCCCCCGTCGAAGGCCTGCTTGACGTTGCCGCCGTCCTGGGTGGTCGCGTCCCCGGCAGGTGCGCCGAGCACGGTCCGGTGGGCGCGGTTGGACACGCGTTGGCGCGGGCGGCGCATCGCTCGGCCGTTGGGCTCGTTGCCCAGTTCGAAGTCCTTCACGCCGAACTGCGAGGCGGTGCCGCAACCTCGCGGCCTGCCGGGCGTACTGCTGCCCGTACTTCGTTGGCCTGGCCCGCGCCTGCCGGCGCGTCGGTGAAGACGGTGACGTCGCGGTCCACGCCCACCATGACCTCCACCGGGTTGCCCGGCGCGTACTTCAAGCCAGCCCCAGCAGGGCGCGGAGTTCCGAGTGCAGCTGCCGCTCCTCACCGAGCCGATGCCGGTGATCATCCAGACCGAGAGCGCGCCCGTCGACGCCTCGCCCGAGGCGCCGCGCTGACAGCACAGCCCCGGCCCGCCGGAGCGGACGCGGGGCTGTTGGTCCAGCGGGTGAAGGGCTACTGGCAGTGCTTGGTGGTGGTGCCCGCACACGCGCCCGCGCCGACGCCGCTGCAGTCGCTGCAGATGCCGGCGACGATGTTCGTGGCGCACTCCGTGTCGGCGTTGCCCTTGTAGCAGGCGCCTCCCGTGGCGCTGCTGCAGCAGCCCGAGTGGCAGAGGTTGGCCGAGTCACACGAGCCGCCGCAGAGGAAGAACTCGTTCGGCCCGTAGGTGTTGCCGGAGCCGTCCGTGGAGGTGCAGGTCGCCACGCACTGGTACGAGCCATTGACCAGGTCGCAGTATTGATAGCTACCGATCGGGCACTCGTTGTTCGCGCTGCAGGAGCCGCCGCACACGCCCTGGCCGTTGGGATGCTGGCCGCTTGGGCACGACGTCACGCAGGTGCCGCCGGTGGTGCAATAGCCGCTGAGGCAGTCGGACGAGCCCACGCAGCCGCCGCCGCACTCGTAGCGCGCGTCGGGCGCCTGGCCGCCGGAGCACGTCGCGACGCAGGTGCCGTTGTCGCAGTAGGGGGCGCCGGAGTCGGTGCACTGGTGGCCCTGGCTGCAGGGCTCACAGAAGTTCGCGCTGTCCGGGAAGTTGGGGCTGGGGCAGACGGTGACGCAGGTGCCGTTGCTGGTCGCGCTGCAGTAGCTGCCCGCCGCGCACGTGGACGTGGGGGCGCTGCAGGGGCCGCCGCAGACGCCGTTGCCGTCGACGCCCACGCCGGAGGGGCAGGCCAGCACGCAGGTGCCGTTGCTCGTCGCGCTGCAGAATCCGGTGGCGCACGGGTTGCTGGCGTCGCAGTTGCCGCCGCAGACGTCACCCGAGTCCACGCCGGCGGTGCCGTCGCTGCACGTGGACGCGCACGTGCCGTTGTCGCAGACGCCCGAGCCGCAGGGGTTGCTCGCGTCGCAGCCGCCGGTGCTGCCGCCGGAGGAGCCCGAGCCGCTCGTGCCCGTGGTCGACGCGCCGGAGCCGCTGGTGCCGGTGGTGCTTCCCGTGGACGCGGCGGCGGTGGTGGACGAGGAGGTGGTCGCGGTGGTTCCGCCGGTCGAGGCACCGTTGGTGGTCGTGCCCGACGACGAGCCGTGCGACGTCCCGTTGCTGGACGTGGACGCGCCGGTCGACGCGCCGTTCGAGGCGCCGTTGGTGGTGCCCGCTGCGCCGCTGGAGCCGTCGGTGGCGCCCGTTGACGAAGCCGTGCTGCCGCCGGTCGAGGTGGAGCCCGCCGCGGTGGAGCCGGAGGCGCCCGAGGCGGCGGCGCTGGGCTCGGAGCACGCTCCGTTCACGCAGATGCGATCGCCCTTGCAGTCGCTGTCGACTTTGCAGGAGCTGGAGGAGCCGCAGCCGGTGAGCGCGAGCGCGCCCCACGCGGCCGCGACGGACAGACAGAGTTTGAGCGCACGCATCGCAGAGCTCCAGGCCGGGCGGGGTTGCCGCCCGGCGGAAAGTGAGATCTGCAAGCTAGAAAAAAGAAATCCGTTTGGAAACAGGACCACTGCAGATTCTTCCGCACCCGCAATGGATTTCTGAACCGGTCGAAATGACTGTTCGCCTCGGTCTTGCGCTGGTCCCAGCATTCCATTGGAGGAACCACGCGCGTCCTGCGCGCTGCTCTGGTGCTCGCCCGGCGATCGCCCTGCGGTGAAGCGCGGCGGGGGGAGGAGATCGCCGACATCGACGCGTTCGCGCGCAAGCCCGGTGGCGGGCAGGTTCTTCGACTTCCGCGGCGTGCTCGACCGCGGGGCCACGCGTGCGCTGCGGATTCGCTGAGCCGCTGCGGAGAAGGGACGGCTACTCTTTGTCTTCGTCCTTCGCGGTGGGCATACCTTCGGTGGTCCACTTGATCACCGTGGACCGCGACATCTTCAGCTCGCGCGCGGCCGCGCTCTTGTCGCCGCCGTTGCGTCGCACCGCGCGAACCACGGCCTCGAAGCGCACCTGATCCAGCGTGCGGCCGGGCAGGAAGAGGTGGGTGTCCGTGTCGCCGTCCTCGCTGACGCGCGACGCCTCTTCGGCGGTGTCGGTGTACGGCGCGTCGAAGACGATCTCCGCCGAGTCGATGGCGCTCCCTTTTCGCAGCAGGAGCCCGCGGTGGATCACGTTGCGCAGCTCGCGGATGTTGCCGGGGAAGGGGTGCGAGGCCAGCTTCTGCCGCGCCGCCGCCGTCACCTCCACGCGCGCGCCGGAGCTGAACTTGCCCACGAAGAAGTCGGTGAGCAGCGCGAGGTCCGTCTGCCGGCGCCGAAGCGGGGGCAGGGTGAGCGGAAACACGCAGAGCCGGTAGTAGAGGTCCTCGCGGAACTCGCCCTTGCGCGAGCGCGCGAGCAGATCGCGGTGGGTCGCGGCCACCACGCGGACGTCCACGGTGATGGGCTTGCTCGAACCCACGCGCTTGATCTCGCCGTTCTCGAGCGTTCGCAGCAGCTTGGCCTGCAGCTCGAGCGGCAGTTCGCCGATCTCGTCGAGGAAGATGGTGCCGCCGTGCGCCTCTTCGAACGCGCCGATGCGCTGACGATCCGCGCCGGTGAAGGCTCCCTTCTCGTGGCCAAAGAGCTCGCTCTCGATGAGCTCGCGCGCAATCGCCGAGCAGTTCACGGGCACGAAGGGCCGGTCGCGCCGCCCGCTGCGCGCGTGGATGGCGCGCGCCACCAACTCCTTGCCGGTGCCGGTCTCCCCGAACACGGTCACGCTCACGCCCGCAGGCGCCACGCGATCGATGAGATCGAAGAGCTGCTGCATCGACGGGTCGCGGCCCACCATTCCCTGGAACACGCCGTCGCCGACCGCGGGACCGGGCAGCTCCAACACCAGCTCCGTCTCGCCCAGGCGCACGGCCGAGCCGGGCTCGACCTCGACTTCGCGCACGCGCGAGCCATTGACGAACGTCCCGTTGGTGGAGCCCAGGTCGCGCAGCCAGAAGCCGCGGCCGGTACGGGTGATGCGCGCGTGAAAGCTGGAGACGAAGCGGTCGTCCAGCACCACCTGGTTCTCCTCGTCCTTGCCGAGCGAGATCTCGTCGGCGTCGAACTTGAGCTGGCGCTCGCCGCTCTTCTCGCGCAGGCGCACCAGGTATTCGCCTGGGCGCAGGCCGGGGCCGCGGTCCATCACCGAGGTGCCGTCGAGGCGGTTGTGAACCTCGGTTGGCCCGGCCGAGCCGCGCGCGGAGGCGTGGAAGACGGCGCGCCAGTCGCCGAGGGAGATCTCCGAGCCGTCGTGGAGCTCGACCTCGTTCTTCATCGCCCCGTCGACGCTCGTGCCGCGGCCGGAGAGGTCGACGAGGAAGGCCTTGCCGCCGCGCCGCTCGACGGTCGCTTGCTGGCGCGAGACCTGGTTGTCGGGGATGGCCACGTCGTTCTGCGGGCCGCGGCCCAGCGACAGCTTGGGGTGCTCCAGTGACACGCGCATCAACTCTTCGCCGCGGCGATAGAAGACGAGCTCAGCCATGGGCGGAGCCTAACCCAGAATTCCTCCTCGGGCGCGTAACCCCTGAATGGGTTTCGTGGGCTACTCGGTCGCCATCGGTGCGGGCGGCGGATAGCGCTCGAGCAGCTTGGTGATCGCGGCGTCGATCTTGCTCGCGTCGGGGTTCTCGGGGTGGCTCACCACGCTCGTCGCCGTGCCGTGCCAGAAGACCTTGTTCGTCTTGGGATCGATGAAGTCGAGGACGATGGTTCCCTGGGTGTACGTGTAGAAGTCCGGTCCCCAGCCGCCCCAGTAGCCGTAGCCGTAGTTGGTGGCGGAGAGCTTCTGCTGCAGCTGCGTGTGGTACGCCACCAGGAAGTCGGGCTTGCCCGTTGCGGGCACCATCCCGTGGGTGGCCAGGTTGCGCTCCAGCGAGCCGCGGATGTCCTGCTCGACCACCGTCTCGGGCGCGCCCGGGGCGAGCGCTGTGAAGAACGCGTAGGTCTTGTAGCCCGCGAAGTTCACGTCCGGCGCGGCCTGCGAGCGCACCGAGATCGGCGCGCAGCCCGCCAACGCCAGCGCGGCAATCACGAACACGGACTTCATCGGCGCGTCCCCTCGCCGCGGCCGTCGAGGTCGCAGCCCCAAGAGAAAGTTGGAGACGCCGGCCCCCAGGCGCCAGTCGTCCGCGGGAACGAGGCTCGCGGCGTATATGACTTGACGGGAATATAAGCAGCTGGCTATATGAACGACATGGAATCCGCGTTCGCCATCGTCGCCGAGCCGAACCGGCGCGCCATCCTGAGCCTGCTGCTCGACTCGGAGCGGTCGGTGGGAGAGCTCGAGCGCGCGCTTCGGCTCTCGCAGCCGTCGGTCTCCAAGCACCTGCGGGTGCTCAAGGAGGCAGGCTTCGTCGAGTCGCGCATCGAGGCGCAGAAGCGCGTCTATCGCCTGCGACCGGAGCCGCTCATGGAGCTCGACGAATGGCTGGTGCCCTTCCGGCGCTTCTGGACCAAGCACGTGGACGCGCTGGAGCGCCACCTGGACGCGATGGACAAGCTGCCCCCTGCGAAAGGAAAGAAGCGTCATGAGTAAGCCGTATGAGCCGAGCGCCGCGTTCGGCGCCGAGATCAAGAAGGACGCGGAGGCGTGGACGCTGGTCCTCGTCCGAGATCTGAACCACCCGCCGGAGAAGGTCTGGACGGCGATCACCGAGCCCGAGCACCTGCGCGAGTGGGCGCCCTTCGACGCCGACACGAGCCTGAGCAAGGTGGGAACCGTGGCCAAGCTCACCACGGTGGGTGCGCCCAAGCCGCACGTGACCGAGACGCAGGTGAAGCGCGCCGAGGCGCCCAAGCTGCTCGAGTTCAGCTGGGGCGATCAGAACATCCGCTGGGAGCTGGAGCCCAAGGGCGCGGGCACGCGGCTGACGATCTGGCACAACATCAACCGCAACTACATCTCCATGGGCGCCGCGGGCTGGCACATCTGCATCGACGTGATGGATGCGCACCTGGCCGGCGAGCCCATCGGACGCACCGTCGGACCGGCGGCGATGAAGGTCGCGGGTTGGCCGCGGCTGCTCGGTGAGTACGTCAAGCTGCTCGGCGTGGAGGCCCCCAAATGGTAGCCCAGACGAATGCAGTGCCGACGCCGATCGCGCCCTCGAAGGGCGCGGGGATCGCGTTCTGGATTGTCACCGCGCTGTTCAGTCTGCAGATCGCCTTCACGGCGTATGCGCAGCTGGCGAAGCCGGAGGTGGCCGAGGCGTTCAAGCACCTCGGCTTCCCCGACTACTTCCGGATTGAGCTCTCGTGGGCCAAGTTGCTCGGCGTGCTGGTGCTGCTCGCGCCCGCGCCCGCGCGGCTCAAGGAGTGGGCCTACGCCGGCTTCGCGATCAACCTGACATCGGCCGTGATCGCGCACGTGTCGGTGGGCGACGGTCCGCAGGCGTGGGGCTGGGCGTTGGGCACCGGCGTGCTCTGGGCGAGCTCGTACCTGCTCTGGCGTCGCCGGCAGTCGGCTACGGCGTAGCCACGTCGAGCGATGCACCCGGGTGATACGCGACCGCCTCGGCGTTGAGCGAGCCGAGCGCGAGCTCCGCGGAGAGCTTGAGCAGCGCGTGGTGCTCGTCGTTGCTCACCCAGACCTTCAAGCTGCGCTTGCTCTCGAGCTTGCCCTCGAAGTGCACTTCGACATCGAGCGGCAGGGCGTCGAACTTGCCGGCCTTCACCTCGACGGGCTCGACGGTGCCCACGTGCGCGGTGAGATCCCACGAGTGCCGGCCGGTGAAGACGGGCACCTTCACGTCGCTGCCGGGCTCGAGCTTCATGCGGCGCATGGTGAAGAACGCGGCCGCGATGTCCTGTGAGTCGGGCGGCGTGTCGAGGACGCCGGACGTGCTGCCGGTGTCGTCGGAGCTGCGCTGCACCTGGGCCTTGCCCGATTCGGGCGTGTTCAGGCGGCAGCGCTCCTTGCGCCCCTTGCGGTTCTCGTTGGCGGTGAAGTCCCAGCCCATGGAGTGGCCCGCGTTGAAGTCCCACCACGAGACGAACTTGTCGTGGAGCGGGTAGAGCGCGAAGAGCGACGCGGTGTCCGCGAGCGTCACGATGGGCCAGACATCGGTCAGGCCCTGCTTGGTGGGCGCGCCGACGGTGATGACGGCGGTGCCCGCCTTGATGCCTGAGTAGTCCACATCGAGGACGGTCTGCTCGCCCGGCGCGAAGGCGTCGGCGTGGGCGGGCGAGGCGAGCGCGAGGGTCCCCGCGGCGGCGATGCTAGAAAGGATTCTCACCCGGGGCTCCTGCGGCCGAATATAGCCACAACACCGTCCCCACCCCGATTTGACGGCCGACCGAGCTGGTCATTCATGCGCAAAGCCATCGTTCTCTTCGCGCTCTTGTGTCCGGCCCTGGCCAGCGCCGATGCCTACCACGGCAACGTCGCGCTGCTTGGTGGGCGGGCGAGCGGGCTCGGCGGCGCAGCGGCCGGCCTGCCCGAGGACGACGCGGCGCCCTTCTACAACCCCGCCTGCGTGGCGCTCGATCCTTGGATTCAGATCAGCTTCTCCGCGCAGGCCTTGCAGCTGCAGCAGCGCTCGTACGCGCCGTACCTGGGCAGCAAGGCGACCGAGACCGCGGCCGCGCTCGTGCCCAACGCGAGCTCGGGCTCGTTCCCCTGGCGCGGCGGGCGAGCGAGCTTCTCGGCGTTCACGACGGACGACGAGAGCCTCACGCTCAACCAGACCTTTGAGAATCCCGGCGGCAACTCGGGCGTGGCGGTGGCGCACATCCGCCGGCTCGAGAGCAACGTGACCTACCAGCTCGGCCCCAGCTACGGCCGGCCGGTGAACGACATCTTGAGCGTGGGCGCGTCGGTGCTCTACGTGTACCAAACGGTGTCGCAGCGCGCGGACGAGGACTTCACCGCCTCGGATGTGAACGCCGTTCCGTTCGCGGTGACGCACACCCTGGCCGCCGACTCGATCAGCCAGGGGCTCGCGTTCGTCGGCGGCGTGCGGCTCCAGCCGACCGGACCGGAGGGCCGCTTCACGTTCGGGCTGTCGCTGCGCTCGGGAGCCAGCCTCTCCAAGCCGCTGGGCGCGACGCGCGAGCAGAAGTTCGTGGGTACGCGCCAGGCCGACGGCTCCGTGGTCTACACGCTCCAACCCGTGACCTCGCCCTCGGCGACGTCGTCTGGCTTGCCCGCGGCAGCGATGGGCGGCGGGTCCATGAAGCTCGGGCCGGCCCTCTTCAGCGCGCAGCTCACCGTGACCTCGGCCGCGGGCGACATCGGCAACGGCGTGCCCGGCAAGCTCACCATCGACGGCGCGCTTGGCACCGAGCTCGCCATCGACAACGGCTGGAGCGCGCGCGCGGGTGTCTTCTCGCGGCGCTCGTCGGTGGCCGACGGCAGCAGCGCGCCGCGGATCGACCAGTACGGCGCGGCGCTCGGCACGAGCAAAGTGGATCCGCACCACGTGACCGACGCAGCCCTGGTGCTGGTGCGCGACTCGGGCGACGCGCCGGTGGCCAGCGTGACCGGCGGCACCACGCAGGCCACGGTCTCCGGCTACACGCTGATGATCACCCTCGGCGGCGCGTTCCGCTTCGCGGAGTGAACCATGGCCAGGCGCAAGGCGGGGCTGACCTACGACGACGTCCGCGAGCTGGCGCGCGCGTTCCCCGGCGTGGAAGAGGGCACCTCGTACGGCACGGCGGCCTTGAAGGTGAAGGGCAAGCTCATCGCGCGCCTCAAGGAAGACGGCGAGACGCTGGTGCTCAAGACGGATCTCTTCGAGCGCGAAGTGCTGCTCTCCGCCGCGCCCGAGGTCTTCTTCATCACCGATCACTACGCGGCGTATCCGTGGGTGCTGGTCCGGCTCGCGAAGATCAAGCCGGAGCAGCTGCGCGGGTTGCTCGCGAACGCGGTCAGAGGCCTTGCGTCCGCAGGAACGCGTACACGTCGGCGGCGTCCTGCGCGGTGAAGCCGCGTCCGAGGTAGTCCGGCATCGGGGGACGAAGCACCACACCTGCATTGTCCATATCGGCGCGCACCGCCATCGCCAGCAGCGCCGCGTTCCAGTCCGGATCCGACGCGAGGCCTCCCGCTGCGGCATCGAGCGGCGGACCGGGCAAGACCGCGGGCGAGAGCGCCGCACCCTGGGCTTCATCCCCGTGGCAGCGCGCGCAATCGAAGCCTTGCGCGCCATAGAGCAGCTGACCTCGAGCGACATCGCCCGTCGGCATTGGCAAGATCGAAACCGTCGCGCTCACGGTCCCGCTCGCTGAGCCGCCGAGCCGCGCGTTCACGGTCACCGCGTCGCTCGGCTTGCCCACGCCCACCACGAAGAGCACGCCGGAGAGGTCGTCCGCGTGATCCGCCCGCTGTGCGTTCGCGAGGAAGAACGCAGCGGGCAAGGGCGCGCCGTCCGCGTCGGGCGCGAGTGCGTTCACGGTCATCGGCGCGCTCCACGCGATCGTCGCGCCCTCGGGCAGCGGCTGCTCCGTCCCATCGGACAGCTCGACGCGCACCGCGAGCGCCAGCGCGTCGCCCACCTGCGCCTGCAGCGGCCCTCCCTCGCGCGCAACGATGCGATAGCCCGCGATCGACGCGCTCGGGGTTGCCTCCGACGGCTCGCCACCGCAGCCCAATGCGAGCATCACCAGCGCCGATGCGGTCGGCGCGCCGAAGCGGATCCATCCCTGCGAAAGAAAGGTCATCGTCCCCCCCTGGAAGTTGGTTGCAGCGCGGCGCGCGTTTGCGAATGCGGTGCCAGCGTGCAAGCGCGCGGAACGCCAGCGAAGGCAGCGCGAGGCGATCGCCGCGCGATCACCGTCCGGCCGCCGCGCGATCAGTGCAGCACGTTGTCAGTCCCGCCCAGCCGCACCGGGGGCGTCTTTCAAGGGCCCGTGCGAACGAGTAGGTTCGCGCGCCATGACTTCACGCTCTTCCCGGTTCCTCGCCTGCGCGCTCGTGGTGCTCGCCGCCGGCTGCCACAAGTCGACCGACTCGAACGACGGAGGCCCGGCCGTCGACGCCGGCCCGCCCGACGCCGGCGTGCTCCACACCACCTACCGCGTGATCGGCGGGGTGAGCATGGGCGCGCTCGGCGCGAGCATGGTGGGGCTCAAGCACCCCGACAAGTTCGACGCGGTGGTCGCGCTCGGCGGGCCGATGGACGCGGCCTTCCTGGGCACGCACATGATCGAGCAGCGGCTGATGGCTGGCTTCTGCACCCGCGAGCAGCTTGAGGCGGCGCTGGCCACGAATCCGCAGAGCCTCAACGACCCCAAGGTCATGACCTGCACCCAGGACGTGGCTCCGACCGTGTCGACCGAGCACGCCGAGAGCTTCAACCACTGGCGCTTCACGCACTCGGGCGGGCACTTCACGCGCTCGAGCTACCTCGACCTCTTCTACGACCTCACCTCGGCGCTCGGGAACTTCGGCACCTACAACCCGGACTCGGCGATCGCGCCCACGGGCGTTCCCGAGTCGTGGGTGAAGAACCCGCCCGCGGACGCGTGCACCAACCCCATCCGCATCAAGGGCAAGCTCTCCGACCCCAACGGCACCCCCATCTACAACGCCGAGTACAACCCCGAGGGCAAGTACGACGCGATCACCTTCTGCGACGGCGAGGAATCGCCGATCTACTACTGCACCCACAGCAAGATCGCGGTCGACTTCTGCGGCGACGGCGGCGGAGCGATCGTCCCCCAGGCGCAAGAGGCCACGTACGCCGCTGCGTTCTGCGCCGGCGACACCGTGAGCCAGGCGACCGACGACCAGGGCACGCCGCAGGACATCCTCGACATCTACAACGCCGCGCAGGGCCGCTATGACCCGTGCCGGCAGCACTTCGAGCCCATCCGCGTGGCGCTGGCCTTCGACTACAACGGCAACGGCATGCGCGACTACGCCGAGCCCGTGGTGAACAACTCGCACGAGCGCTACGACGACGTGGGCACCGACGGATGCCCGGACAACCTCGAGGACGGCGACGGCGGCTGCGTGACGGATCCCTCGCAATCGCCGTTCGCGCACGGCGTGGCCGACCCGAACCACGACAACTACGACTACGCCAACAACGCGCTCGGCACCGAGGGGGACTGGCGCTACGAGCCGGGCGAGCCGTTCCAGGACAACGGCCTCGACGGCGTGCCCAACACGCACGACTTCGGCGAGGGCAACGGCACGTACGACGAGAGCCGCGGCCTGGCCAAGCTGCACGCCTACGACCCGCGTCACAACTACCTGGCGCTCACCACGCAGCAGCAGCACCAGATGGACCTCTACCTCGAGGGCGGCATCCGCGATGTCTTCAACTTCGGCGTCGCAGCCGAGGTCTTCGCCGGCGCCGTGAAGGCGACGGACCCGATGCGCATCGCCGAGTTCAGCGACTTCCCCACCATCCCCGCGAGCAACAACCCGCCCGACGAGACCAACTCGCACGGCGACGACGCGCTCTGGAACACGCTGCCGCCCAACACGCTCGAGATCTACGGCTTCGCCGACGCGGGCCCGGACGACCTCGAGGCCGGCGACGGCGACCACGTGGGCACCGATCTCCAGGCGCTGCTGCGCTTCGCGTTCATGGAGAGCTGGGTGGCCAACCGCTGGCAGGCGCTGCCGTTGCCGCCCAAGCCGCCGTCCAGCGGCGACTTCAACCAGCGCGTGACGTACACGACGTACCACTCCAACGCGCTCAACGCCGACCGCGACTTCAGCATCTACCTGCCGCCCGGCTACTACGACCCCAGCGAGGCCAACACCCACTACCCGGTGCTCTACCTGCTCCACGGCTACGGCCAGGACGCCACCGACCTCGCGGCCACCGCCATCGCCCTCTTCGAGCCGCCCATGGGCGCGCTGCCCCGCGGCTCGCCGATCACCAACGGCCGGCCGTACATCGTGGTCTTCCCCTCGGGGCGCTGCTGCTTCCAGAACGACAGCACCCAGGCGATCGACTGCACGCTCGCGCACCAGAACGACACCGGCTGGAGCAGCATGTGCAACCAGGGCAGCTTCTACATCAATGCCAGCGGCCCAACGGCCGACGCCCCTGCCTACGAAGACGGCCTGCTGGATCTGGTAGACTACGTGGACGCGCACTACCGCACGCTCGCGCCTGCGGACGTGCCCCAGCGCTGAACCGTTTCGTGGAGTGAGCCAGCATGGCGGATCCATCGCGGCCGGTGGTGCAGGTCCAGATCAAGCGGCTCACGCTCGCCGAATTCATCGCCCAGGACCCGCTCCTGGAGACGAGCCTCCTGCTCAAGGCCGTGCCCGGCGCGCTCCGGCAGGAGTTCCTCTCCAAGGCGGCGCTCAAGCGCCTGGGAAAGGGCGCGTCAATCTACCGGATCGGCGAGATCAGCGGCCCGCTCTACCTGGTGCTCAAGGGCGAGGTGGCCCTGGAGAACGCCAAGGGCGTGGAGAGCCACCGCGCGCTCAAGGGCGAGTTCTTCGGCGAGAGCGAGATCGTGGATCCCTCGCCGGCCCGGCGCGGAAATGCGGTCGCTGCGACGGATCTCGACTTCGCGGAGTTCTCGGCCGAGTACGTGGCCTCGCTGCTTAAGCGCATCCCTGGCTTGCGCGGGGTGCTGGGCGAGACCGACGCCGGCCGCCGCCAGGCCGACGGCGAGCTCGACGACTTCCTCAACCGCTGGTAGGCGCCCATGCCCCTCGACCAATTCGAAGACGAAGACGCGAAGCCGACCGACGCCGCGGGGCCGAAGGGCAAGGCCTTCGACTGCCCGGACTGCAGCGCGAACAACCCCTACGACGACGGCTTCGTCGCGGGCGACGAGATCCGCTGCTACTACTGCGGCAACGAGTACAAGGTCGAAGTCCGCGACGACGGCCGCTTCAAGTTCCGCGCAGTCTGATGCCGGCCAAGAAGACCGCCGCGAAGCGCGCGCGCGACGCCTAGCGACTTCCGAAGATCGCCGTGCCCACGCGGACGATCGTGGCGCCCTCGGCGATGGCGACCTCGTAGTCGCCGCTCATGCCCATCGACAGCCCGACGATGCTCGGCACGCGTGCACGCAGCCCATCGCGGAGCGTTCGCAGCCGCTGGAAGAACGGCCGCGCCGACTCGGGATCGTCGAGGTTCGGCGGGATGCACATCAAGCCCACCAGCCGGATCCCGGGCAGCTTCGACGCGGCGTCCGCGAGCACGTCCAGCGCTTCCGGCGCGACGCCGCCTTTCTGCGCCTCGCCCATGTTCACCTCGATGAAGCAGGGCAGCACGCGTCCGAGCGCCACGCAGCGCTTCGACAGCTCTTCGGCCAGCCCGATGCGATCCAGCGCCTGGAAGGACGCCGCGCTCTGGGCCACGTACTTGGCCTTGTTGCTCTGCAGCGGCCCGATCGCGTGCAGCTCGAGCCCGGGGAGATCCGCGAGCGCGGCGGCCTTGTCGCGAAGCTCCTGGGCGTAGTTCTCGCCGAACGCGCGCTGACCGGCGGCGTAGGCCTCGCGCACGAGCTCCGCGGGCTTGGTCTTGCTCACCGCGAGCAGGGTGATCTCTTTCGGATCGCGTCCGGCCGCGCGCGCGGCCGCCTCGACGCGCGCCTGCACCGCGCGGAGGTTGTCGGCGATCACGGCGCGCTCCACGGCAGCGGGAAGCCCACGCGCGCGAGCAGCTTGAGCGCGGTGTGCAGCGGCAGGCCGATCACGTTCGACGCCGAGCCGCTGATCTTCGTGATGAACCCGCCCGCAGCGCCCTGGATCGCGTAGCCGCCAGCCTTGTCGTACGGCTCGGGCAAGCGCACGTACCAGGCGATCTCGCGGGGCGTGAGCGCGCGGAAGGTGACGCGGGTGCGTGCGGCCGTCGCGACGAGCTTCTTCCCGCGGCGCACGGCCACGCCGGTGAAGACGTCGTGCGCGCGGCCGGAGAGCAGCTTGATCATCCGCGCGGCGTCGGCGCGATCGCGCGGCTTGCCGAGGATCTTGCCGTCCACGACCACGGAGGTGTCCGCAGCGAGCACCGTCGCACCATCGTGCGCGTGCACCGCGCGGGCCTTCTCGCGCGCGAGCCGCACCACGTACGCGCGCGGCGACTCGCCCCGTCGAACGCGCTCGTCGATGTCGGGCGAGGCCAGCGTGAACCGCAGCCCCACACCTGCGAGCAGCTCCCGCCGGCGCGGCGAGCGCGAAGCGAGGATGAGCGGAGGCGCGGCCATGGCGGCGAATATGCTCGCACCGCCCCGCGGGGACCAGCCTGAAACAACCAGCCTTGAGGGCACCGCCGACCCCGTGCTCAAAATAGAAAGCTCGCTCTGCGGGGAGCGCCAACGAGATGGAAGCCTCCAACCTCCTGCGCGACTTGAAGCGCCACGTGGGCGAGCTCGCCGCGCTCCACGAGGTGGGCAAGGCGCTCACCAGCTCGCTCGAGCTCTCCGAGGTCCTGCAGCTCATCATGCAGAAGGTGGGCGAGCTGCTTCAGCCCAAGCACTACTCGCTCATGCTCATGGATGACGCGGGCGGGCTGAAGTTCGAGATCGCCGCGGGCTCGGGCGAGGCCGCGCTGCCGGGCAAGACGCTCGCGCCGGGAGAGGGTCTCGCGGGCGCCGCTGCAGTATCTGGCGTCCCGGTTCTCGTGGAGGACGTTCGCCAGGATCCGCGCTTCTCGCCGCGCATGGATCAGGCGCTTGGCTTCGAGACGCGCTCGGTGCTGGCGCTGCCCTTGCGCGCCCGCGAGCGCACGCTGGGGGTCATCGAGCTGGTGAATGGCCCGGATGGCCGCGCCTTCACCGAAGACGACGTGGCCACCCTGCGCGCGCTCGGCGACTACGCGGCCATCGCGGTGGAGAACGCGCGCAACTTCCACCGCGTGCAGGAGCTCACCGTCATCGACGAGCACACCGGGCTCTACAACGCGCGCCATTTGAAGGCGATGCTCGAGGCCGAGGTGCGTCGCGCCAACCGCTTCCGGCACCCGGTGAGCCTGGTGTTCATCGACGTCGATCACTTCAAGCACGTGAACGACGGCCACGGGCACATGGTCGGCTCGAGCGTGCTCAAGGAGCTCGGCCAGCGGCTGCGGCAGCACCTGCGCTCCACCGATGTGCCCACCCGCTATGGCGGCGACGAGTTCGCGGTCATCCTCCCCGAGACGGATCCCGAGGCGGCCGTGCGCGCGGCAGAGCGTTGGCGTGCGGCGCTCACCGAGACGCCGTTTGCCCAGGAGCACGGCCTGGCGCTGCGGATCACCGGCTCCTTCGGCGTCGCCACCATGCCGGATCACGCGCTCAACGCCGAAGAGCTGCTGCGCGCGGCCGACGCGGCCATGTACCGCGCCAAAGCAGCCGGCCGCGATCGGGTGATTCGCTACGAGTCACCGCTGCAGGGCGCGATCGCGGCGGCGAAGTAGTTAACCAGATTGTTCACAAAACACGACGGCCGCGACACCCGAAGGCGCCGCGGCCGCAGTGCTTCGAGAGCGCGCCGTGCTCAGCTCGGCTGGCCACCCTGCTGCGGCATGGTCAGGGCCTGGTTCTCTTCCACCTTGCCCGAGTCACGCAGCTCCTTGAGGAAGCCGGTGAGGATGTCGTTCTGCTTCCGGCTCAGCATGGCCTGGCGCAGGTCCTCCTTGGCCTTCTCGAAGTCGGCCTCGGCCGGCTTCTCGTGCGCCTTCAGCTCCACCACGTAGTACGCGTTCGCGTTCTGGAACACCTTCGGGGCCACCGGCTTGTCGGCGGTGAGCTGGAACGCGGCCTGGGCGATCTCTGGCGCCTGGCCGATGCGGGGCACGAACTCGCCCGCCGAGAAGGTGCCCGTCTCCTGGGCCTCCACCTTGTTGGCCGCGGCGAAGTTCACCTCGCCCTCCTTCTTCTCCTCGGCCGGGTACTGCTCCTCGAGCTTCTTGCCCGCCTGCGCGGCCTTCAGCGCCTCCTCGGCCTTCTGCTGGGCGAGGGTCTTGGCCGCGTCGGTCTTCATGAGCTCGAGGGCAATGTCCTTCTTCACGTCGTCGAGCTTCTTGTCCTCGGGCGGCAGCACCTTGTTCACCTGGATGATCTGGTAGCCGAAGTGCGTCTTCACCGGCTCCGTGAACTGGCCGGGCTGCAGCTTCGACACCGCCGCGTCGAGCGCCTTGTCCAGGCCCGGCGAGAGCGTGCCCATGTCGCCGCCCTTGTCCTTGGTGGTGGCGTCGTCGCTGAACTGCTTGGCCACGTCGCCGAAGGGCTTGCCGGCCTTGAGCGCCTGGTAGGCCTGGTCGGCCTTGGCCTTGGCCTTCGCGTCGTCATCCGCCGACGCGCCCTCCTCGACCTTCACCAAGATGTCCTTGGCCTCGTAGCGCTGCGGCTTGTGGTAGCGGAAGCCGTTGCGGTTGTAGAACTCCTCGATCTGCGGGCCGTGCGCGGCGACGAAGGCGTCGAGCTCCGCGTCGCTGGGGTTCAGCTTCACCTCGCTCACGAACTGGCTGGGCAAGAAGCGCACGAAGGTGACGTTGGCGCGGTCGTGCTCCTTCACGAACTCCGCGTGGACCTCCTCGTCGGTCACCACCGCCGAGCCCATCACGATGCTGGCCATCTTCTGCGCGAGCAGCGCGTCGCGCTCCTTGGCCTCGAACTCGTCGGGGGTCGTGTTCTGGTAGGTGAGCACCTTCTCGTAGGCGTCCTTGTCGAAGGCGCCGTCCTTTTGGAACGAGGGCACCTTCTGCAGCTCGGCGGCGAGCTCGGCGTCGCCCACGGCCAGGCCGCGCTTCTTCGCCTCCTGGACGAGCAGGGTGGTGTTCACCAGGCTCTCCAGCGCCTGCTTGCGGAAGCCCATGCGCTCCGCCAGCTCCTCGTTGATGGGCTGGCCCGCGCGCTGCTCGATCTGCGCGAGCTGCAGGCGGTACTGGCGGTTGAAGTCGTGGATGCTGATGGACTCGTCGTTCACCTTGGCGGCGAACTCCGTGCTGCCCGTGAGCGAGCCGGACTTGAAGCCCTGGCTGCCCTGGCCGAACGAGACCACGAACACGACGATCAGCGCGCCGAAGATCAAGTAGATGAGCGTGGAGTTCGAGTGCTTGCGGAACGTATCGAGCATGGGTTCTTTGCCTCTGCCAAAAGCCTGGGAGCCGCAGCGCACAACCGCGGGCGCGGCTCGGAATTTCTCCAGCGGTCCCCGCCGGAAAGCGGCGCATCCTGCACCAAGCGGGTCGGCCAATCAATCGATCTGACACCGAGAACGCCTGGAGAAACGGCGAGCGGCGGAGCGGTGGGGCCCTGGAGAAACGGCGAGCGGTGGAGCGGCGGAACGCACCACCCGCGATCGGGAATGGACCCGCCCGGCCGCTCGGTTCTCGGAGGCAGGGCAGGACGGCCGGAGGGTGTCTCACGGATTCTTGACGCGCCGCACCGATCCGTACGAAAATTCAAGAGAATTCTCGCGAACGACGTGTGTTCGCCGCGGGTGTTCCACGGGCCTGATTCGGGGCTCGCGCAGTCCCGGCGGGAGAGGCCGTGTTCGCCCTGCTCAAGCAATATCGAGAGCTGGTCGTGTTCCTGGGTCTTCTGGGAATCGGCCTGGCGAGCTACCTCTCTCACGCCAAGCAAGGCCGCGATCTCAATCGCTTCGATCGGGTGGTGCTCGCGACCACCGGTCCGCTCGAGCGCGGCATGAACGCCGCCGTGGGCTGGGTCGAGGACGAGTGGAACAGCTACGTGGATCTGCGCGGCGTGCGCGCCCAGAACCAGGAGCTCCGCGCGCAGCTGCTGCATCTGCAGGACGAGAACCTCGCGCTGCAAGAGTCCAAGCTCGAGAACGAGCGGCTCCGACAGCTGCTGGATTTCGCGCGGCCGCAGGCGTCGCCCACCGTCGTCGCGCAAGTCGTGGGAACTGGCCTCACCACGAACTTCCTCTCGGTGCGCGTGTCGCGCGGCTCGAACGACGGGCTCCGCAAGGGCATGGCCGTGGTCACGCCGACGGGTGTGGTGGGCAAAGTCCAAGACGTCGGGCAGACGTACTCCGACGTGGAGCTCTTCACCGATATCTACTCCAAGATTGCGGTTGAGGATCAGAAGAGCCGTGCCCGGGCCACGGTGATTGGCGGCGGCGAGAACAAGCGCGCCCAGCTCGTGAACGCTGAGCACGGCGCGCTCATCGAGGACGGCGATCTGCTGATCACCTCCGGCACCGACGGCGTGTTCCCCAAGGGCCTCGCGGTCGGTCGCGTGACCCACCTCGACAAGCACAAGACCGGCTTCTACGTGGCAGGTGAAGTGGAGCCCGCGGTCGAGCTCTCGACGGTCGAGGAAGTGCTGGTGCTCACCGCGGTGATGGCGGGCCACGAGGGCAATCCGTCGCCGGTGAACTCGGCGTCGAACGACAAGCCCGACGCGAACTCGAAGATGGGCGTGCTCAAGGCGGGGGTGGCGCCATGAACGCCAAGCTCGTCCTCGCGCTCGCCATGGGGCTCGCGGCGATGGCCGTCGCCAGCGTGATCGTGCACGCGTTCGGGCTTCCGTCCGCGCGCATCGAGATCGCGGCCATCCTCGTGGTCTGGGCCTGCCTCTCGCTCGACACCACGCGCGCCGCGATGTGCAGCTACGCCGCGGGCTATTTGTTCGACGTGATGGGGGGCGCGCCGACGGGACTCTACGCGTTCGTGGCCATGCTCACGTTCGTGGTCTGCCGCGTGGTCGTCGTGGTCGTCGACGTGCGCGGACCGGTGGGCTTCGCCGCGCTCTGCTTCTTCATCGACTCGATTCACCAGCTCATCGCGCACGGGCTCATCGCCTTCTTCGCGGGCCGCACGGGACCGCAGCCGGCGCACGCCGCGCTCGTGGCCCTGCCCGCGACGGCGCTCTTCACCGCGCTCGCGGCGGCCGCGATGCATCCTCTGTTTCAACGACTCGACCGCGCGTTCGATCGCGAGGAGTCGAGCGCCTTGCTCCGGTGACGCGTGAACATCGGCTCGAGCCAGCAAGGCGGGCGCGCCTACGGAAACCGGCTCCTCACCGCCGGCGGCGTGGCTGCGCTCTTCTTCTTCGTGCTCCTGGGCCGGCTCTACGTGCTGCAGATCGCGCGCGGTGAAGAGTTCGCCGAGAAGAGCCAGGAGAACTTCATCAAGGAGCTGCGCGTGCCCGCCACGCGCGGGATGATCTTCGACCGCCACGGCCGCGCGCTCGTGGACGAGCGGCCCAGCTACGACATCTTCCTCACGCCCGCGTTCTGCAAGAGCTGCGACGAGACCATCACCCGGCTGGCCGACACGCTCAGCCTGGATTCCGACGCGGTCACGCACATCAAGGACCAGGTGAAGAAGAGCCACGGCCTGGTGCGCTTCCGCGCGTTCCCGGTGAAGATCGACGTCCCGCGCGACGATCTCGACAAGCTCAACGCCGTCTTCATCGACCTGCAGGGCGTGGACATCCTTCCCACGCCGCACCGCAACTACCGCTACGGCATGCTCGCGGCGCAGGTGCTCGGGTACATGAACGAGATCCGCCCGGAGGAGCTGGAGGAGCTCCCCGCCAACGGTCCGCACTACGAGCAGGGCGACTTCATCGGCCGCACCGGCATCGAGCGGCAGTACGAGAAGGAGCTGAAAGGCAAAGACGGCATCGAGCGCGTGGTCGTCGACGCCAAGGGCAACCAGAGCGCCGACAAGAGCGACCTCATCAAGGACGAGCAGCGCCTGGTGCCGGCGATCCCGGGCCACAACCTGGTGCTGTCCATCGACGAGAAGCTGCAGGCCGCGGCGGAGAAGATCTTCCCGGGCAAGGCAGGCGTGGTGATCGTGCTCGACGTGAACACCGGCGACGTGCTCGCGCTGGTGTCGCGCCCCGGCTTCGACCCGAACAAGATGAGCGGCCGTATCAGCCGCCAGGAGCTGCAGGCGCTCAGCGAAGATCCGTTCAAGCCGCTGCGTTTCCGCGCCACGCAGGACCACTACAACCCTGGCTCGACGTTCAAGATTGTCACCGGGCTCGCCGCGCTCGAGAGCGGCGCGCTGAAAGACGGAGGAACCATCTTCTGCAACGGCGGCTACACCCTCGGCCGCCGCCGCTGGCGCTGCGACAAGGAGAGCGGCCACGGCTCGCTGGATCTCACCCACGCCATCGGCGCCTCGTGCGACACGTTCTTCTACGCGCTCGCGGATCGCATGGGCATCGAGCCCATCGCGGCCATGTCGCACGACTTGGGACTGGGCTCCCCCACGGGCATCGATCTCGGCTACGAAGATCCAGGCGTGGTGCCCAGCAAGGCCTGGCACGACGCCCACACCCCGGGCGGCTACCAGAAGGGCTTCGCGCTCAACACCGCCATCGGGCAGGGCGACAACCTCGTCACGCCCATGCAGCTCGCGGTGCTCTACGCGGCCATCGCCAACGGCGGCACGGTCTACAAGCCGCACCTGTTGCGCCGGGTGGAGGACTCCGAGGGCCACCTCATCCGCGAGGTGCAGCCCGAGGTGGAACGAAAGCTGCCGGTGAAGCCCGAGCACCTCGCGGCGATCGTCGAGGGCCTCAAGGCCGTGGTGAACGAGCCCGGCGGCACCGCCTACGGCGCGCGCCTGAAGGACTTCCCCATCATGGTCGCCGGCAAGACGGGCACCGCGCAGGTGGCCAACATGACCGGCGCGCGCGTGAAGGAGAAGGACCTCGATTACTGGCACAAGTCGAACTCGTGGTTCGCGAGCTTCGCGCCCGCGGACAAGCCGGAGATCGCCGTCGTGGTGCTGAACGAGCACGGCGGCTTCGGCGCCTCGGCTGCGGCGCCCACGGCGATGGCGGTGACCAAGGCCTACTTCGATCTCAAGAACGAGTACCAGGCCGAGAGCGAAGGCCAGCCGCTGACGGTGCCGCCGCCGCAGGCCAAGACCGCTCCGCCGCCGGAGCCGCCGCGCGAGAAGCCGCCGCGCATCGACACGGGCAACACGGGGCCCGCGCTCGCGGCGAGCGAGTCCGACGCTGCGCCCGAGCCCGACGCCGCGCCGCCCGAGCACAAGGGCAAGTCGAAGACGGCCGTGCAGCCGTCGGATGTCGATGCTTCGCCGGTGCCGGAGCTCGAGCAGGAGCCCATCGCGCCGAAAGAGAGCGCGCCCGCCAAGCCCAAGGCCGATCCCAAGCCGAGCGCGGAATCCGAAAAGTCCGACGACGATTCCGACTCTGATTCCGACGACGCCAGTCCCCAGCCGCCAGCCCCCAATCCCCAGGCTTTGCCCGCCGAGCAGAAACCCGAATGACGTCTGCCGAGACTCGCCTCTTCCGACACGTCCCGTGGCACGTGGTGCTGCTCGCGGCGATGATCTGCGCGCTCGGCGTGTGGAACCTGGCGTCGGCGTCGGGCAAGTCGCTCACGGATCGCTGGCTCAGCCAGGCCGAGCTCATGGGCGCGGGCGCGGTGGTGATGGCCGCGATCTGCCTGGTCGACTACCGGGTGCTCATGCGGCTCGCGTATCCCATCTACGCGGCCGTGGTGCTGATGCTGGTGGGCGTGACCGTGCACGGCAAGGTGGTGATGGGCGCGCGGCGCTGGCTGCAAATCGGCCCGCTCCAAATCCAGCCCAGCGAGTTCGCCAAGCTGGCCATCATCCTCGCGCTGGCGCGCTGGTTCCACGAGGACAAGACCGACGCCGACACCGAGCGCCGCGGCTACAGCCTGCAGCGCCTCTGGCAACCGTTCTTGATGCTGCTGGTTCCCGTCATCCTCACGCTCAAGCAGCCCGACCTGGGCACGGCGATGCTCATCGCAGCCATCGCGCTCTCGTGCATCCTCTTTGCGAAGGTGCGCTGGCGGTCGCTGGCGGTTCTGGGCGTGGTGGGGCTGCTCGGCGTGACCGTGGCGTTCACGGGCATCCCCACCGGCCACGGCACCAAGCAGGTGCTCAAGGACTACCAGCGCAAGCGGCTCCTCACGTTCTTGAACCCCGAGGGCGACGCGCTCGGCGCGGGCTACCACGCGAACCAGTCGATGATCGCTGTGGGCTCGGGGCAGCTCTCGGGCAAGGGCTGGGGCCAGGGCACGCAGACGCAGCTCTCGTTCCTGCCCGAGCAGCACACCGACTTCATCTTCAGCGTCTGGGCGGAGGAGCAGGGCTTCCTGGGCGCGATGGTGCTGCTCGCGCTGTACATGGTGCTCATCCTCAGCGGGCTCTCCGTCGCGTATGGGGCGCGCGAGCGGTTCGGCGCGTTCCTGGCGTTCGGCATCGTGGCGATGATCTTCTGGCACGTGTTCATCAACATCGGGATGGTCACCGGGACGCTGCCCGTGGTCGGCGTGCCGCTGCCGCTGATGAGCTACGGGCGCTCGAGCGTGCTCACGTTCATGGTGGGATTGGGCCTGTTGCTGAACGTGCAGATGCGAAGGTTCAACTTCTGAGCGCAGGCCCGCAACGCAAAGGGGCCGCGCGAGCGGCCCCTGAGTGCTCTTCACTCTGCGTGAAGGTCAGCCCGCGACCTTCTTGATCATCCCCTCGATCTTGTCCTTGAACGCGCCGACCACGGAGTCGGCCACCTGGCCCTTGTTGAAGAGCAGCACGGTGGGGATGCTCATCACCCGGTAGTTCTGGGCGGTGTCGCGGTGGTCGTCGATGTTGAGCTTCACGACCTTGATCTTGCCCTTGTACTTGGCGGCGAAGTCTTCCAGCGCCGGCGCGATCTGACGGCACGGGCCGCACCAGGTGGCCCAGAAGTCCACCACGACAGGTACGGGTGACTCGAGGACTTCAGTCTTGAAGTTGTCGTCGCCCACGTTGACGATGTCTGGACTGGCCATGGCATTCGCTCCCTTGCTCGGACCCACTACATAACAAGCTGCTCACGGTCCTGCGAGCGGGTCTTTCTTCTTCAGCAAAGCCTGCACCTTGGACGCCACCCGCAACCCGGCCAGGAGCTCGCCCTCCAGGCCCAGTCCGGGCAGCACCTCGCGCGAGGCCAGGAAGAGGTTCTTCATGGGCGTATCGAGCGAGAGCCCGGTGATGCCCAGGAACGGCGGTTCGTCGATCTCGAAGAGCGGGTGCAGCTGGAGCCGCGAGCCGCGCTGGGCGCCCTTGGCGAGCTGGGGCACGCTCACGAGCGACGGCCGCGCAAACGGCAGCACGCCGAGCATCGCCTCGCGCACGCGCGTGGCCAGCCCATCGAGGTGCTCGTCGCCCAGGTCGCGGGCCTGCGCAGGCACCAGCGCCGCGGCGCAGACCACGCGCTGATCCGTCGTCGGCGCCGGGCTGGCACCGCCGGAGCCCGGGCGCGCGGCCTTGGCCTCGCCGCTCTCCGGGCGGGCCTTCTTGGCCGACGCGTCGTGGCGGACCGCGTTCGAGACCTCGTAGACGATGAGCCCGAGCTCCTCGTCGGCCGGCGCGAGCACGCCCAGCGGCGCCAGGCCGGCGGGCAGCTGCTCGGCCGGAAGCACGATGTTCACCGCGAGCAGGAAGCGCTTGAGCCGCACGGCGTCGAGCTGCTCGGCGAGCTTCTTCTTGCGCGCCTGGGGCGGAACCAGGCGCCGCAGCGCGCCGGCGTCGGTCGCGGAGATGACGGCGCGGCCCACGTGCACGCCCTCGTCGCCCACCAGCTTCACGCCCGAGACGCGCGAGCCGGCAATCTGCAGCTCCTCCACGATGGCCGCGCGTTCCGAGCCCAGGACCTCCGAGCCCAGCTCGCGGATGCGCTTGTGCATCAGCCCGCGCAGGGCCTCGCGTCCGCCCGAGATTCGCTGCGGCCCGCGCAGCCAGAGCGCCAGCGCGCGCGACACGGCCAGGCCCTGGAGCGGCGCGCCGTCGCGGTAGGAGAGGAAGCCCGTGAGCCCGCGCGCGACGGCCGCGAGCGGGTGTCCTTCGGGCGGCGTTGCGGCGAGGGCCTTCTGGAGGCCGGCGTCGGCGTTGGCGCGGCGCTTCTCCTTCCAGCGATCGAAGAAGCCCGTGGCCGGGAAGGGCGGCTCGCCCTTCAAAAAGGGCTCGGCCTGGTCGGCCACGGCGCCGAGCGCGCTCCAGGCGGCGTCGGCGGCCTTGGCGTCGGCGAACTCGCGCGAGAGCTCGCGCCCGCGGCGGGCGGCGTCGCGAGAGAGGTCGAAGCGGTGGCCCGGGAGCAGAACCTGGAGCTCGGGATCGTGCGGCGTGAGCAGCCGCCCCAGGTCGGTGAGCATGCCCAGCTCGCCAAACGCCGACTCCGCCGCGGGGATGCTCTTGAGCGGCGGCAGCAGCACCGGCGCGTAGGGCAGGGTGTAGCCGCCGTCGTGGTAGCCCTCGCCGAGGCCGTCGTGATCGACCACGAGCACCCGGTGACCGCGCTTGGCGAGCAACGCCGCCGCCACCAGCCCGCCCAGCTGCGAGCCGATGACCAGCGCGTCGTGGTGCCGCTTTGTGGCAGGTGCCGAGGCCATCCGTGCGTCGGTGTAGCGCAGGTTTCAAGGCCTGTCGACGCCACCTGTCTCAACGGTTTGGCCCGATCGTGGTCCGTGGGTCGTGGTTCGTTCGGCCGATACGGGCGATGCCAGCTGTTAACCGTTCGGTTAAACCGAAACCGGTCCCACGAGCACGCCCTCCGCCGGCCTGCCATCGATGCGCACGGTGCGTCCGCGCACGGTCACCCGGTTCTCGACGAAGAGCTTCACCGCGGCCGGATAGAGCTGGTGCTCCTGGGCGTGGATGCGCGCGGCGAGCGTCTCTTCGGTATCGCCGGGCTGCACCGGAACGGCGGCCTGGAGCAGGATCGGCCCGGTGTCGGTGCCCGAGTCCACCACGTGGACCGTACAGCCCGTCAGGGCGACGCGGTACTCGAGCGCCTGGCGGACCGCATTCAGCCCGGGAAACGCCGGCAGCAGCGACGGGTGGATGTTCAAGATGCGTCCGGCGAACGGCGCGAGCAGCGTCTGGCCCACCAAGCGCATGAAGCCCGCGAGGCAGACCAGATCCACCTTCGCCGATTGAAGCGCGCGCACCAGCTCCCGCTCGAAGAGCGCGCGATCCGTGAAGGCCTGGTGGTCGATCACCGTGGCCGGGACGCCGAGCTTCTCCGCGCGCGCGAGCGCCCCCGCGCCCGGCACGTTCACGATCAGCGTGGCCACCTCGGCGTCGATGCGCTTCTCGCGGCACGCCTCGGCCAGCGCCTGGAAGTTCGTCCCCGAGCCGGACGCGAGGATGCCCAGCCGCAACATCAGACGACCTCCGCCGTCGCCTCGCCGCTGCCCGGCGCGATCTCGCCCACGCGCCACGCGGAGAGGCCGCTCTGCTTCAGGCTCGCCAGCGCCGCGTCCACGTGCTCCGGCGCGACGATCGTGCAGAGCCCAATGCCCATGTTCAGCGTGCGCAGCATCTCGTCCCGGGCCACGCTGCCCAGCTTGGCGATGAGCGCGAAGATCGCCGGCTCGGGCCAACTGCCAGACTGGAGCACGGCCTTCAACCCATCGGGGATGCAGCGGGGAAGATTTCCCGGGAGTCCGCCGCCCGTGATGTGCGCGAAGCCTTTCACCGGCACGGCCTTGGCGAGCGCGAGCATCTGCTTGGCGTAGATGATGGTCGGCGTGAGCAGCGCGTCGCCGAGCGTCTTCCCGAGCTCGGGCACGTGCGCGTCGAGCTCGAGGCCCGCGTGCTCGAGCAGAACCTTGCGCGCGAGCGAGAAGCCGTTCGAGTGCAGGCCGCTCGAGGCCACGCCGATCACCTGGTCGCCGGCTTTGGTTTTGGTGCCGTCGATGATCGCGTCGCGCTCCACGCAGCCCACCGCGAAGCCGGCGAGGTCGTACTCGTCGCCCTGGTAGAAGCCGGGGAGCTCCGCCGTCTCGCCGCCGAGCAAGGTGCAGCCCGCCTGCGCGCAGCCCTCGGCAATGCCGGCGATCACGTTCTTCGCCACGTCGGCGTGCAGCTTCGAGGTCGCGTAGTAGTCGAGGAAGAAGAGCGGCTCCGCGCCGCACACGGCCACGTCGTTCACGCTCATGGCCACGAGGTCGATGCCGACCGTCTCGTGCTTGCCGGTCATGAACGCGAGCTTGAGCTTGGTGCCCACGCCGTCGGTGCCGCTCACGAGCACCGGCTTCTTCCACTTCGACAAGTCCATCGCGAACAGGCCGCCGAAGCCGCCGATGCCGGCGACGACCTCCGGACGCATGGTGCGCTTGGCGAGCGGCTTGATGAGCTCGACCAACCGATCGCCTTCGTCGATGTCGACGCCTGCGTCGCGGTAGGTGATCCCCATGGCGCGCCTCGCGATGAACCGCGCCCGTTTAGCACGCCGAACCGGGCGCGGGAACCTTCACGCGGCATCTGATGTCCAACCGTCGGGCCGGTGTTCCACGAAAGGGGCGTGCAATGCCGAACGCCAGAGCTGCGCTGCGCGTGGCCGTGCTCCAGCGCGGCCGAATCCTCGACGAGCGCACCTTCGCCCCCGGGGCGCGCGTGCACGTCGGTCCCGGTGGCGAGCTGGCGCAGGTTCCGGGTTCGCGCGAGCTCTTCCGATCGCGACACGGCCGTCCCGCGCTGCGGCTCGGCGAGTCGATGCAAGGTCAGCTCGCGCGTCCGGAGCGTCCCTACGTCGACTTCGAAGCGCTCCGGACCGCTGCGGGCAAGGCCGAGCTCGACGTCGAGCTCGAGCTCGGCGCGCGCGGACGCGTGGTGCTCGGCGAGCTCCTGGTGCTCTTCCAGACCGTCGCGCCCATGCCGCCGCCCCCGCGTCCGACGCTTCCGCCCGAGGCGCGCGGCAAGCTCTTCGAGCGCGTGGACGGCACGTTCTTCACGGTGCTGGCGATGTTCCTCGTCGCCGATGCCACCGGCCTTGCGGCGCTCTCTCGGCGGCCGATTCCCAAAGACGACCTTGCGCTCGAAGACCTCGGCGAGCGCTGGGCCAGGCCCGAGCCGATCTTCCTGAAAAAGAAGCCGGAGCCGCCCAGCGAGCACCAGGTGGCGAAGAACGACCGCCCTGCGCCGTCGCACGTCCCGTCCCACGGGGCGCCTCCGCCAGGCGGCGTGCGGGGAATGGGCCTGCTCGGAGCGGTGAACCACCTCGGCGGTCCAGGCGTGACCGACGTCATGGGCATGCAGGACATCGGCAAGAGCGTCGCCGACGCGCTCCACGACGCGCAGGGCAAGAGCGGCCTCGCCGGCGACTCGATTGCCGGTGCGGGTCCACGCGGCGAAGGCCACGGTCAGGCCGAGTCGATCGGCGAGCAAGGGACCGAGGGCGGCGATCGCGTCGACGACGGCGAACATCAGGACGCAGAGCTGCCCGTGATCGTCGACCTGCCGCCGCCGATCGTGGAGAAGGGCGGCCTTCCGCCCGAGCTGGTCGCGCGCTTCGTGAAGGCGCACCTGCGCGCCATCTCCAGCTGCTACGAGCGCGAGCTCAAGCGCGACCGCAGCCTGCACGGCCGCTTGGAGATCCGCTTCGTCGTCGGAACGCGCGGCCAGGTCACCGAAGCCGAAGCCGGCGACGACGAGCTCCACAGCGCCAACGTCACGGAGTGCGTGCTCCGCCAGGTGCGCCACTGGGTGCTGCCGGCGCATCCGCCGGACGAGGTCGAGGTCAGCTACCCGTTCGTCTTCACGCCCGCCGGATAGCTAGGGCACTCCAGCATCCGGTGCTACGCTCCGCGCACGCACAGCGGGGTGCACCAGGGCATGCTCAAGAAGCTGCTTCGGCCATCGGCGTTCAAGGTTGCGCTCGCGCTGGGGCTCGTCTTCGCCGCGCTGCACTTCTGCCGCCGCACCGGGCTCATCAGCGCGTACTACCTGGACCTCGTCGAATCCAAAGCCATCGACGTGAAGTTCCGCTGGCGCGGGCCGCTGCCGCTCTCGCACAAGGTCGCGCTCGCGGAGATCGACGACCGCGCCGTGCAGGCCTACGGGCTCTGGCCGTGGAACCGCGCGCTGGTGGCCGAGGCGGTGCAGAAGCTCGTCGACGACGGCGCCGCGGCCGTCGGTCTGGACATGGTCTTCTCCGACCCGGATCGGAACTCGGCGTACCTCACGCTCTCCAGCTTGAAGGACAAGCTCGGCGCGCCCGACCCGGAGCTCGAAGCCAGGCTCAAGGCCGTGCTCGCCAAGGCACCCGCAAACTTGAAGGGCGAGCTCCAGCCCGCGGTCGACGCGGCGCTGCGCGAGCACGCCCGCCTCGCCGACGATCGCGAGCTCGTTTCGCACGCGGTGGGCAAGGCGCCCGACGCCGTGCTGCACGACGCCTTCGACAAGGACAGCGACACAGTGGTGCTCGGCACCATCGGCCTCGACGATGAGGCGACGCGCGCCTTCCAGCCCGCGGTGATCGAGGACTGGCAGCGCGCGACGCGCAGCTCGTTGGTGACGCAGGCCTTCGTGATGGTGAACCGCGCGCCCAAGCCGCTCCAGACCAAGGTGAACTGGAAGAACGTGGTGCACGACGCCGCGGTGCAGGCCTGGCTGCCGTCGATCAGCAGCGACGGCTTGCACTACGGCTCGTTCGCGATGTCGAGCGACCTCGACGGCACCATGCGTCGCTACGCGCCGCTGCGCATGGTGAACGACGGCTTCTTCCCCTCGCTCGCGGTGGCGGCGGTCTCGCGCATCGGCGGCTTTCCGCCGCGCCCGCTGCAGAGCCCGGTGGAGAAGACCGGCCTCGAGGGCGTGGCCGTGAATGTCGGCGCGGACGACGCCATCGTGCCCGTCGACGCCTTCGATGGCAGCAAGATGCTCATCAACTGGCTCGGGCCGAACGAGTCGTGGTGGCACGCGCCCACCGACCGCGGCGCCGACGGCAAGCCGCTCTGCGAGGGCGCCACCTGCGACCGGGTGAGCATGGCCGACGTGCTCTCCGGCAAGGCCGATCCGAAGATCGTCAAGGACAAGGTCGTGTTCGTGGGCGTCACCGCGCTCGGCGACTACGACCAGCGCGTCACGCCCTTCACGCCCTTCGGCCCCGGCGTCTACGTGCACATGAACGTGGCCGAGGACATGCTCAGCGGCCGCTTCCTCACCCACGGCTCGGAGCTCACGCTGGTGGAGTGCGGGCTGCTCCTGGGCATCGCGCTGCTGCTGGGCCTGCTCATCCCGCGGCTGAACCTCACCGCTCAGCTCGCCACCGTGCCCATCGGCTTGGGCGGCTATTTGGGCAGCAACGTCTTCCTCTTCAACCACGGCACGCAGCTCTTCACGGTCACGCCGCTCATCGAGATCGCCGCGGTGATCTTCGGCGTCGTCTTCTTCCAGTACTTCACCGTCGACGCCGAGAAGCGCCAGGTGCGCACCGCGTTCCAGTACTACCTCACCGAGAGCGTGATGACGGAGATGTTGAAGGATCCGTCGAAGCTCAAGCTGGGCGGGCAGAAGAAGAACTTAACCGTTCTGTTTAGCGACATCCGCGGCTTCACCACGCTCTCGGAGATGCTCGAGCCGAGCGAGGTCGTGCGCCGACTCAACGAGTACCTCACGCCCATGACCAACCTGGTCTTCAAGACCGGGGGCACGCTCGACAAGTACATGGGCGACGCCATCATGGCCTTCTGGGGCGCGCCGGTGGACCAGCCCGATCACGCGCTCCGGGCCTGCGAGACGGCCGTGGCCATGCTCAAGGAGCTGCACGCGCTGCGCGCCAAGTGGAAGGCCAAGGGCGAGGCCGACATCGACATCGGCATCGGTCTCAACTCCGGCGACATCCACGTGGGCAACATGGGCAGCGACAACCGGTTCGACTACACCGTCATCGGCGACGACGTGAACCTCGCCAGCCGCCTCGAGGGCACCAACAAGAGCTACGGCACCCGGGTGATCATCGGCGAGAACACCTACGCGCAGGTGAAGGGCAAGGTCGTCGCGCGCGAGCTCGGCGGGGTGATGGTGAAGGGCAAGAAGAAGCCCGTCACCATCTACGAGCTGCGCGACATGGGCGCGCCCGGCCCGACCGAGGCCGCGACCATCGCCGCGTTCGAGAAGGGCCTCGTGGCCTACCGCGCGCGCGACTGGGACGGCGCCGAGGCCTGCTTCCACGAGGTCATGAAGACCTGGGCCAACGACGGCCCGAGCGAGAAGTACCTCGAGGACATCGCCGACAAGCGCGCCCACCCGCCCGACGCCGGCTGGGACGGCGTGTACGTGATGAAGACCAAGTAGCGCTTCGCCAGAAGCGTGACGGCCGTCACATCGTGCGGACAGCGCGCGTCGACGGGTGTTTAATTGATCTGTTGGGGGACGGGTGGTGTACTCGGCAGCAGGAGTTTTGCGCCCTCATGGCCGATGATTCCCTCTTCAGTCGCTTCGGCCGCGAGTTCCCTGTCGGAACCGTGCTCTTTCACGAGGGCGAGGTCGGCAAGGAGATGTACGTCATCCAGAGCGGGCGCATCACCGTCAGCAAGAAGGTCCGCGACGTGGAGAAGGTGCTGGGCACGCTCGGCCAGGGCGAGTTCGTGGGCGAGATGGCCATCATCTCCAACAAGCCCCGCTCGGCCACGGCCGTCGTCGCCGACGCCGCCAAGCTCCTGGTGATCGACTCCAAGACCTTCGAGGCCATGGTGCGCGCCAACGCGGAGATCGCGGTGCGCATGATCAAGAAGCTCACCGAGCGCCTTCAGGAAGCCGACCGGCAAATTGAAAATCTGCTCCTGGCAGACCCGACTTCACGCGTGGTGCACTACCTGATGCACCAGGGCGCCGCGCGCGGTGCCGAGGGCGGGGCGGGCCTCCACCTCGAGTTCAACGTGAAGGACCTGCCCACCGTGCTCGGCCTGCGCGAGGAGCAGATCCGCGACACGCTCATCAAGCTGGAGAAGGGCAAGCTGGCGACGCTCGACTCGGACGGGGTGAACATTCCGAGCCTGCAGAAGCTGAAGGAGTATCTGGATTTCTTGGAGATGAAGGCGAAGTTCAGCGAGTAGGAATGGGGTGGCCGTCTCGATGAAGCTGCGCGTCCTTGGATGTCACGGCGGTGAGCTGCCCAAGCACCGCACCACGTGCTTCCTCATCGACGGCGTCCTGGCACTGGACGCCGGCGCGCTGACGCAGTCCTTGTCGCTCGAGGAGCTCGACAAGGTCGACGACATCATCGTCAGCCACTCGCACTTCGACCACGTGAAGGACCTGCCGCTGCTCGCCGACTTGATGGTCGGCCGCCGCGACACGCCCGTGGTCATCCACGCCTCCACCGAGTGCGCGCGCACCTTGCGCGACAACATGTTCAACAACGCGCTCTGGCCGGACTTCACCCAGATCCCGACCCGAAAGAACCCGGTCTTCAAGATCAAGCCGTTCAAGGCGGGCGCGAGCTTCAAGGTCGGCAAGTACGACGTGCGCACCGTGCCGGTGACGCACCCGGTGGAGAGCTGCGGGTTCGTGGTCTCCAACGGCAGGAGCGCGGTGGCCATGAGCGGCGACACCGGGCCCACCGACAAGCTCTGGGACCTGCTCAACGCGACCAAGAACTTGAAGGCCGTGCTCCTCGAGGCCAGCTTCCCCAACCAGCTGCAGGGGCTCGCGGACATCAGCGGGCACCTCACCCCGAACACGGTGCGCAGCGAGCTCTCCAAGTTCCACGCGCGCAACGGCGCGGCGGTGATGCTGTACCACCTCAAGCCCGCATTCGTGCCCCAGCTCAAGAAGGAGCTGAAGAGCCTGGATGTGGGCGCGCAGGTGCTCGAGCTCGATCAGATCTTCGAGTTCTGAGCGTTTTTCAAATTGTGTGAAGCTTCCCGGTCTGCCGCGCACCCAGCCGCGTGGGGACGACCGTCCAGGAGGCAGCACGATGGCCAAGAATCGTAAGCCGAGGAAGCTGCTCATCGCGCGCGGTGGCATCGCCGCGATCGCGTTTGGCGGACACGTGGCCTGCGCCAACGGCGCGGACATCGGCAACAGCAGCAGCGGCGGTTTCGTGGCGGGCGCGGCAGCGACCGGGCCGAACACCACCGGGCCCACCGGCACGCTCTCGACCCAAGGCACCAACAGTTCCTCTTCGGCGTCGAGCACGTTGGGTACCAGCTCGTTTGGAAACACGGCCATGGGCACGACCCTCGCGACCGGCTCCAGCGGGAGCGACGGCTCGAACGGCACCCAAGGCTCGGGCACGGTCTCGGGCTCCTCGGGCGCGTCGAGCTCCGGCTACGTGGGCACCGGCACCATCGGCACCGTGAGCAGCGCCAGCGACGGCACGGCCTCTTCCGGATCGGGCTCGACCGGCTTCCTCACGACGGGCGTCGTGGCCACCAGCGGCACCGGGACGAACTCGCAGGGCTCCGGCACCTCGGGCTCGGGCTCCGGTTCGTTTGGCGGTGCGGTCACTGGCTCCACCGTCGGCGGCATCTGCTCGCCCGACGACGGCGGCCCCGACTTCAACTGCTTCCCTGACGGTGGTCCGGACTCGACCACCGGCAGCGGGAGTACGACGTGAGCGCCGAGATCTTCGAGCTCGAGCTGGCCGGCGGCGACGCCGAGAACCGGTACCGCGCGCTCCGTCCGGACATCGAGAGCATCGACTGGGATTCGCTTCGCACCGACGACGCCACGCCCGCGCAGCTCGCTTTTGCGCGCGGACAGTGGACCGCGTCGTCGCTGCAGGAGTACGCCACCGCGGCCACCCACGCGGTGACGCTCAACTTGCTGCTGCGCGCGCGCGTGCCGCTCGATCTCTCGGGCATGTTCTCCAGCTTCGGGCTCGACGAGATCGCGCACGCCGAGCTCTGCGCGCGCGTGGCGGAAGCGCTGGGAGGCGGTGCGCCGGTGAAGTACCAGCCCGACGCCGTCTTTGCGTTGCCGGGTGAAGTGGAGCGGCCGCTCTTCGCCGCCGCGGTGCGCGTGCTGCGCGACTGTTGCGTGGCCGAGACCATCGCGCAGGCGGTGCTCCGCGCGGGCGCAAAGGCGGCGACGCTGCCGGTGCTGAAGAGCGTGCACGGTTCGTTGGCACGCGACGAGGCCGCGCATGGCCGCTTCGGCTGGCTCTTCTTCGAGTGGGCTGCGCCACGCATGAGCGAGCCCGATCGCGCCGCGCTGGGCAGGCTGGCGAACGAAGAGCTCGCGCGACACCGCGACATCTGGAAGGTCCTCGAAAAGGACGCCGCGGGCTTCTCGGCGTGGAGCGTGTGCGGCGACCTCGAAGTGGAGGGCTATGTCGCTGCCGCGCAGCGCGCGGTGGAGCGGCTCGTGCGTCCGGGCTTCGCGCGCGTCGGCCTGGCGCTCGACTAGAACGCCGCCATTCCCACCACGCCGGCCATCACGCCCTGGCCGCTCTGCGCGCCCACGAAGAAGCCGCCGCGCGTGGGCCCGAGCCCGCTCATCAACGCGCCCGTCGCGCCCAGCTTGCCGCTCACGCTCTCGCGCCAGAGCACGCTGTGCAGCCGAAACGCGCCCGCATGCGCCACCGCCTCGAGGCTCCACACTGGCGGCCCCGTGGGCGGATCGTGCCAGCCCACGGCGCCATCGAGGTTCGCGCTCTCGAGGCGGAGCCGCAGCTGTCGCTCGGGCAAGAGGCCCTGGGTGCCGCCGCGCTGGGCGGTGACCGCGCCCTCGATGGACACGTCGCGCACGAAGCTCACCGTCGGCTCGAAGCGCATGAGGTGCAGCCGCGACGAGAGATCCACCGCGGCGTTCTTCAGTCCCGGATCGCAGTGCAGCGCCACGGCCTGATCGAGCGCGCCACCGAAGAGCGTGACGTGCCCGCGCGGCGCCAGGCCCAGCGCGCTCGCCCGCGCCGTGCCCATCCTCGCCACCACGGCCGCGGCCAGGAGCGCCGCGACACCGCGGGTGGACCAGAGCGCGCTCTCGCTCTCGCCAAAGAGCGAGCGCTCGGTGCGCATGAGCAGGCTGTTGTGCGAGGTCGCCAGCCGTCCAAGATCACGGAGCCGGACAGCGCCCGCGTCGGCCGTCTCCGGGGCGAGCAGGCTTCCCAGCGTGCCGCCGAGCGGGAGCGCCGCGAGCGGGGCATCGAGCGCCGGCGCTCGCAGGACGTCGAGGTCGCGGGTGGTCGCCCCGGGAGCGAGCGCCGGTGCGCCTGCCCGCAGCGCCACGCCCACGGACGACGCCTTCAGCCCATGCGGCTGGCCGAGCCCTTGGGGGCGGCCGAGGTCCATCAACAGCCCTTCGAATGTGGGCGCGTCGGGGAGCATCAGCGCCGGCGGACTCGGCTTGGGCGCCGGCGCGTCGGTCGGATGCTGCGGCTGCGCAGGGTCGGGAAGGAGCGGCTCGCGGAGCGTCGGCGCGTCCAGCGCATGGGCTCCGAGCGGCGCGCCGAGCGCACCGCAGAGCAGGAGCCCGAGTGTCCATCGCGCCAGCCTCCGCACATTGCGCCCCGTCTCCCTCCAAACCCACGGCCAAGGTAGGCACCGCAGTCCCTGTCACCGCTCCGCAGCCCGCAAGGGCGTCGAGCGGCCCGTCGGAGCGCCCCGTCGGTCTGGCAGGCGCTCGGCAACGGGTGTAGGGTCCGCCGCCCCGCAGGAGCGCTTTCTCGATGGCGTGGTTCACCAAGAAGGCCGAGCCCAAGGTCGCCGCCGGTCCCGACAAGAAGAGCCGCATGGAAGGGCTCTGGACCAAGTGCGACAAGTGCGAGGAGATCCTCTACCGCCAGGAGCTGGAGCGGAACTGGAACGTCTGCCCGCTCTGCGGCCACCACATGCCCTGGCCCGCGCGCGCCCGGCTGCAGGCCCTCCTCGACGACGGCGTCTTCCAGGAGCTCGACACCGAGCTCGCCAGCGAGGATCCGCTCCAGTTCAGCGACTCCAAGAAGTACCGCGACCGCCTCAAGAGCACGCGCAAGAACCTCGAGGAGAACGACGCCTTCATCTCCGGGCTGGGCCGCATCAACGGCCATCCGGTGTCGGTGGGCTGCTTCAACTTCGAGTTCATGGGCGGCTCGATGGGATCCGTCGTCGGCGAGAAGGTGACGCGGGTGTTCGAGCGCGCCTTCGAGCAGCGCTGCGCGGCCATCGTGTTCAGCGCCTCGGGCGGCGCGCGCATGCAGGAGGGCATCTTTTCGCTGATGCAGATGGCCAAGACCTCCGCCGCCATCAACCGCTTCCGCGAGGTCCGCAAACCCTACATCTCGGTGATGTTGCACCCGACCACCGGCGGCGTGGCCGCGAGCTTCTCCTGGCTGGGCGACGTGATCATCGCCGAGCCGAACGCGCTCATCGGCTTCGCCGGGCCACGCGTGATCGAGCAGACCATCCGCCAGAAGCTCCCCGAGGGCTTCCAGCGCAGCGAGTTCCTCATCGAGAAGGGGATGATCGACGGCATCGTCCCGCGCAAGGAGCTCCGCGACCGGCTCATCCAGCTGCTCGGACTCCTGGATTAGCGCCGTGGAGTGCACCAAGTGCGGCGCGTGCTGCGTCGCCCCGGACATCGCCGCGCTGGGCAAGCCGCTCGGGCTCGCGTGTCCGCACCTCGGGCCCGACAACCTGTGCCGTGTGTACGAGAGCCGGCCGCAGGTGTGTCGCGACTACGAGCCCGACGAGCTGTGTAACAAAATTGTTGCATCGACGCTCGACGCGCGCGTGAAGAACTACCTCGAGATCTTCGATTTGCTCGACGAGGCGAACGAGCTTCGCCAGGCGCGCAAGCTGCCGGTGCTGAAATGAATCCGCACGCGTTCCTCGAGTCGCTGACGCCGTCGACGATGAAGTTCGGGCTCGACCGCATGCGCGCGGCCGACGACGCGCTTGGCAATCCGTGGAAGAGCTACCGCACGCTGCACGTGGCGGGCACGAACGGGAAGGGCAGCACCTGCGCGTTCGCCGAGGCGATCCTCACCGAGCACGGCGCGCGCGTGGGCGTGTACACCTCGCCGCACCTCGATCGCGTCAACGAGCGCATCACCGCCAACGGCCGCGACATCAGCGACGCCGAGCTCGCCCGCGGCATCGACGCCATCTGCACCGCGTACCCGCCGGCTGCAGATCCGAAGCATCCCGACACGCTGACCTACTTCGAGTTTCTGACCGCGCTCGCGTTCTGGCACTTCCAGCACGCGCGCGTGGACGTGGGCATCATCGAGGTCGGGCTCGGCGGCCGGCACGACGCGACCAACGTCATCACCGCGAACGCCTGCGCCATCGCGACCATCGGCTTCGATCACACCGAGTACCTGGGCAACACGCTCGCGAAGATCGCGTCGGAGAAGGCCGGCATCCTGAAGCCCGGCGTGCCTGCCGCAGTGCTCACGCGCGAGCCCGAGGCGCTCGACGAAATCCAGCAGATCGCGAAGGAGCTCGGCGCGCCGCTCAAGCTGCACGGACGCGACTTCGAGATCACGGACGACTGGCTGCGGCTCGGCGAAGAGAAGTTCGGACCGGTGATGCTCGCGCTCGCCGGCGAGCACCAGAAGGGCAACGCCGCGCTCGCCGCACAATTGACGCGGCTCCTGCTCCCGAACATCGACGAGACCGCCATCGTGAACGGGCTCGCCATGACCCACTGGCCGGGCCGGCTCGAGACCGTGAACGGCGTGCTCCTCGACGGCGCCCACAACGCCGAGGGTGCCCGGGCGCTCGCGATATATCTCGATACCCTGGGCAAGCCGGTGCACCTGGTCTTCGGCGCGCTCGGCGACAAGGACGTCGCGGCGATGGTGGACAGCCTGGCGCCGCGGGCGAAGGCCGCCTACCTGGTCACGCCCGACAGCCCTCGCGCCCTCGCGCCGAGCGCCTATTTGCCTCGCATCGCAGAGCGGACGCGCGCCCAGGCGTTCGACTCGCTGGAGGCCGGAATCCAAGCCGCGAGGGCCGCCGCTCGAGCAGACGGCGGCCAGGTGGTCGTGGCCGGCAGCCTGTACCTCGTGGGGCCTGCGCGTCGGCTACTGAGCATTGCGCTTGGCGCGGGGTGAACTGCCTTTTAGATTGGGGGTGCGGACGGGGGTCCGGCGCCAGCCCGGTGGCGCCCCGAGGGTCGCGTGATGCGGGTCTTGTCGGAGCCGCCGCTGAAGCCGCCCACGGTCGACGAGATCGACTTCAAGGCGCTGTACAAAAAGTCCGAGTACGACGTCGAGACCGCCGACGGCTGGCTGCTGAAGATCACCCGCTACCAGCCGCGCCCTCAGGCGTTCGAGCAGCCTGTCCTCGACGAGCCCTTGCTGCTCGTGCACGGCTTCTCGCAGAACCGCCACGCCTGGACCGCCGGGCAGTTCGTGAAGAACCTGCTCTACTTCGGCGTGGACATCCACATCCTGGAGCTGCGCGGCCACGGCAAGAGCTCGGTGGGCCTGCAGCGCGAGCGGCACGAGAAGCTCGGCACGCCGCTCCCCAAGGATCTCGCCTACGAGTGGGACCTCGACAGCTACCTGCTTTACGACCTGCCCGCAGCCATCCACGCAATGAAGCGCGTCACCGGGCGGGAGAAGATCTTCTATTGCGGCCACTCCATGGGCGGCATCCTCGGCTACGGCCACGCGGGGATGCACGACGACCTCGAGGGCCTCATCACCATCGGCTCGCCGAGCGAGCTGGGCAGCGACTTCTTCTTGCTGCGCATCCTGGCGCACATCGAGCCCGCGCTGACCACGGGCGTGGACGCGCTGCTGGTGGGCGTGAACGCGACGACCGCCGCGCACCGCGGACTGCAGAAGGCCGCGAACGCGCTGCGGGCCTTGCCAGGCGTGGGGACGCTCGCTTCACGGCTCGCCGACGCGCCCTCGCCGCGCAAGCTCTCGCGCAAGATCGTGCCCATGGACGCGGTGCTGAAGCTCTTCGAGAAGGCGCTCTCGAGCGAGAAGGCGTACCGCCGCTACGAGACGCTCTCGCGGTACCTGGTGCTGCTCTCGAACCCGGATCGCGTCACCGCCGACGACATCCGCTGGCTCCTGCGCAACGGCGGCGAGAAGGAGCCGCGCAAGGTGCTGGTGCAGTTCTCACGCTGGATTCGCCGGGGCGAGATGCGCTGCTACCGCACCGGCTACGACTTCCACCAGGGCTTCGCGCGCATCCAGATCCCCATGGCGATCATCTTTGGCGACATGGACAAGCTGGCGAGCGTGAAGAGCACGCGACGCATCTACCGCGCGGCCAAGAGCGAATATCTCCTGTGGCGGCCGGTGAAGGGCAACAGCCACCTCGAGCTCACGATGGGGCACGACATCCGTCAGATTTGCTACGACGTGAAGAACCTCATCGCCTACGCCAAGGAGCACCGCGGGCGCGCGCCGAGCCTGCCCCGCGTCCAGTAGGCCGTTTTTTTGCCCCCCTGTAGCAGGCTGTTAGACTCAGCCTTGCGTGCCGGCTGACCGGCCGCTTGCCGTCGGGGATTGGATGCGTCTGGGCAGCGCGCTCGGCTTTGTGGCCATGGGGCTCTGGGCCTCGACGGCTGCCGCTCAGCAAGCGCCGACCACCGCTCTGAACCAGCTCACCCACGTGCAGGTCGTCGACGGCGCGGTCGAGATTGCGTGCAGTGGTCGCCCCAACTTCACCTCGCTGAACCTTCAAGCGCCGCCGCGGCTGGTGCTGGATTTCGCGGACACCGTGCTCGTCGAGAAGCCGCACGAGATTTTGGCGAAGGTGCCCGGCCTCAAGGGCCTGCGCACCGAGAGCTTCCACAGCGACACCGGCGCCGTCGCGCGCGTGGTGCTCACCCTCGAGCCCGACGCCGACGCGGACATCGCCGCCGCGCCGGGCAACGTCCTGCGTGTCAAGGTGCTGGGCGCGCACGCCACGGCCGTCGCCAAGGCCGATCCGGGCAAGCTCGACTTTGCCAAGGCCGACGCCGACGCCCGCGCCCGCGCTGCCGCGGATGCCGAGAATGCCAACTCGCGCGCCGCCGACGCCGAGGCCAAGGCTGCCGCCGAGTCCAAGGCCCGCGCCGATGCCGAAGCCAAGGCCGCCGCCGAGTCCAGGGCGCGCGCCGATGCCGAAGCGAAGGCCCAGGCCGCGGAAGAGAAGCTCAAGCGCCTCGAGGCCGAGCGCGCCGCCGCCGAAGCGAAGGCCGACGCGGAGTCGAAGGCCCGCGCGCAGGCCGAAGCCCAGGCCAAGCAGGATCACGCCGACGCCGAGGCGAAGGCCAAGGCCGCCGCCGACGCCAAGGCCCGTGCGGATGCTGCCGAGAAGGCGCGCCTGGCGGAGGAGGCGCGGCACAAGGAAGAAGAGGCCGCCGCCGCCGAGAAGGCGCGGCTCGCGGAGGCGCAGCACCAGAAAGAGGAGGCCGCCGCTGCGGAGCAGGCCCGCTTGGCGCAGCAGGCGATCGATCAGCAGCGCGCCGAGCAAGAGAAGCGCCACCAGGACGACGAGAAGCGCCGCCAGAAGGAAGCCCGCGCCACCGCAGAGCAGGCCGAGCGCGATCTCAAGGCCGCCGAGGCGAAGAGCCGCGCCGAGCAGGCCGAGCGCGATCGATTGGCCCAGCGAGCGAAGGCCCAGGCCGAGGCCGAAGCCCGCGCCGAGCAGGAGCACCTCGCTCAGCAGCGCGAGGCCGAGCGCAGCGCGCGGCTCGCCGAGGCCCGCGCGGCGGTCCAGGACCGTCCGATGCCTGCGCGCGCCGAGACCCGCGTCGCCAGCGCGAACCCGACCGATCACGTGGCCGTGCGTGCCGGCTTGAAAGATGTGTCGCTCGTCGGCTTCCGTCAGGGTGGGCAAGGGGGGCGGGTGTTCATCCGCGCCAACGATGCCGTCGCGTACACCGTGACCGAGACCTCGCCCACGCTGCTCGTGGTGGAGCTGCAGGACGCGCGCATCGCCCAGCGCAACGGCGTGCTCCCGCTCGACACCAGCTTCTTCCCCGGCCCGGTGGCGATGATCACCCCGAGCGAGGACAAGCGGAACCGCACCGTGCGCGTGGAGATCAAGCTCAAGCAGAAGGCGACGTACTCCGCGCGGCTCGACGGATCCGAAGTGGTCGTCGAGTTCCCCACCGAGCAGTAATTCCCCGCGCCGAGCGGAAGCCTTGTAAGTTCGTCGCGCGGCGCGGCCGGGCGCTGACGTACGCCGAAAAATCTCCGCCGGTGGGAAGGCAAACTCCGAAGGAGTTGCCGGCTCGGATGAAGAGAGATTTTTCGGCAGCTGTCGCATGAGCGCTCCCGCACTGCTGGCCCTGCTCGTCGCCACCCAGGCGCCTCTGCCGCGCCCGGTGGAGTCCAGCGCCGACACGCTCGAGCTCACGCCGTCCACGCGCGCCTCCAAGCTGCTCGGGCACGCCACGCTCACCCAGGGCGGGCTCACCCTGCGCGCCGACGAGATCGACTACGACCCGGTGCAGAGCCGCGCGGTGGCCGTGGGCAACGTCCTCTTCGCCGACGGGCTCCTGGGCGGGACGGCGCTGCGTGTCGACGTGGATCTGCAGAACGAGACGGGCCGCTTCGACGGCGCCACGCTCTGGCAAAAGGGCCGCGCCACGCCGGCGCAGGTGGCTGCCGCACGGACCGCGGACCAGATGCGGCTGGTGGGAAAGAACGAGCTCACCCTGAAAGCGGACGTGGTGCAGAAGCTCGCGCACGGGGCGTTCGAGGCCTATGGGCTGTACCTCACGCCCTGCGACTGCGCGGGTCCGGGCTTTCTCACCGAGCCGCCGTCGTGGAGCGTGCGCGCGAGCCGGGCGCTGGTGAAGCCGGGCGAGAGCGCGCGGCTCACCTGGGCCACGCTCTACATCAAGGACGTGCCCGTGCTGCCCATGCCGGTGATCTTCTTGCCGCTGTCGAATCGGCAGACCGGGTTTCTGCTGCCCAAGCCGAACTACACCGGGCGCAACGGCTTCCAGCTCGAGCAGCCGTTCTTCTGGGCCATCAACAAGAGCTGGGACGCGACGATCACGCCCGGGTACTTCTTCGGCGAGGATCACTTCACCACCACCACGTACGACGTCCCGCCGCACGTCTCGTCCCTCGAGCCGTTCGGGAAGCTGAACCCGGGAGCGGTGTTGTCGCTGTTCCCATACAGCAAGGTCAGCACCAACAACGCCAACGATCCCGGCGCGAACTACGGCATGACCGGCCCGCGCATCGATACCGAGCTGCGCTACACGCCCAGCCTGGACACGCACGGTCGCCTCACGTTCGCGCTCGTGGACGACCTCAAGCCCGAGGACGATCACCCGCACCGCGGGCTGCGCGGGGAGATGTCGTTCGCGCACGTGCAGAACCTGGGCGCGGGCTTCTCGGATCGCGTCGACGCCGCGGCCGTCTCGGACCAGGACTATTTCCGCGACGTCACCGCCGACCTCTTCGCCGCGCAATCGAGCTACCTGCGCTCCGACGCGCGCGTCGATCACAAGACAGACGACACCCAGGGCTATGTGACCGCGAGCTACTACCAGGCGCTCAACGGCACGCCGCCGCAGCCCTACTCCCTGCAGCCGTTCTTCGGCCCGAACAACGTCAACGCCGACACCTTCCAGCGCTTGCCCGCGTTCGCGTTCGCCGTCGAGGAGCAGGGGCTGGGGCCGCTGAGGCTCCTGGGACTGGTGGATGGCGCGCGCTACGCGCCGCTCACTGCGCGCACGCTTCAGACATGCCCCATCATCGGCACCGATCCGACGACCGGTCAGCCGGTCGCCGATCCCACCTGCGCCAACGACACCGCCCTCGTGAACGCGCGCAGCGTGGAGAACCGCATCGGCGTCCAGCCCGAGCTTCGCTTGCCGCTGCGGCTCGGCCGGTTCGCGGAGCTCACGCCGTATGTCATCGGTCGCGCGGACGCGTGGCACGTGGAGGCGTCGAGCGATGCGGATCGCGCGCGCGCGTTCGGCGTCTTTGGCGCCACGCTCGAGTCGGAGCTCTCGCGCACCTTCGGCCCTTCAGATGGCGTGCGCTGGCGACACGTGATCTCCCCGGCCGTCGAGGTTCGCGGCACGCCCGGCTCGGTGGGCAAGGGCCCGGATATCCCCGACGACGAGCTCGACGCGCCCTTCGGCTCTGCGTACGGCGTCGGTCCCATCTCGACGCAGAACGGCCCCGCGCCCAACGCGTACCCCGCCGCCAGCGCCAGCGGAGCCTCCGTGCCCGCGGCGCTCCAGGGCGTCGCGCTCATTCGCACCCGCCTCGATCGCCGCGACGGCCAGAACGTCAGCGAGCCCCTCCGCGCGGACCTCGGCCAGGGCTACGACCTGGAGCGCGGCGTCGCCGGCGACACCTTCGCCGACCTCGCGCTGACCGTCGGCCCGGTGAGCACCTCGGGCCAGCTCCGCTACGCCCTGAACGAACGCCGCATCGTTGGCCTCAGCGCGCACGCCCTCTGGACCACGCCCACCGGCAGCACGCTCTCGCTCGGCTACGCGCGCATGCGCAGCTTCCTCACCGATCCCATGCGCGCCGGCCTCTTCGATCTCGTCGGCCCGCCCGGCGCGCCCGGACCCGGCATCGAGACCGACCGCCTGGACCTCGGCGGCCACTGGCGCGCGTCGACCTCGCTCAGCCTCGATCTCGGCCTGACCTGGATCCCCAACGCCGTGAAGCTGAATGCCTTCTCATCCAAGCCACCCGGCGAGGGCAACACCTTCTCCTGGCAGCGCCTGGCCGCCTACTCGGTGGGCATGAACTACGGCTCGCCCTGCGATTGTTGGTCGTTGAGGCTGGGCGTGCTCATCCAGCCGTCGCTCTTCCCGGGCCAGCCGTTCAAGCCGACCAACTTCTTCTTCGTTTTGGACGCGCACCGGCTTGGGGGTAGTCTGGGACCCTCGACTGCAAGAGAGAACTAGAACTAAAGTGCAGACCGTCCCCAAACCAGAAGAGGCGCTGGATCCGTTCCGCTTTGACTGCGGGTCGCTGGCCGGGTTGGAGGGTGGGGCTGAGTCGCGAGTTTGGTGGGGGTAGGGAGATGACCGTGGACGTCGTTCGACAGCTGGGCCAGCGCATCCGTGAACTGAGGACAGGTCGCCGTAGCGGACCCATGACACAAGAGGACCTCGCCGAGCGCGCGGACATCTCGGTCTCGTTCCTCTCCATGATTGAGCGCGGAGAGCGCGCGCCCCACCTCCAGACGCTGGCGCACATCGCCGGCGCGCTCGAGGTGGAGCTGGCGGAGCTCTTCGTGGCCGCGCGAGAAGCGGGCAAGCGCAAGCGGGCGCGCGGCTAGGGCAGGTCTCTAGACCAAGCCGGTTCGCCGCTGGCGAGCGTGGCAGGGCATTGAAGCGGGTCGGAGTGTTTGCCATGTGTCGCCAGCGCCCGCGCGATTTACGCGCGGGGCGCGCGGCGGCACTTGCCTGCCCGCTTCGTTTCTTCGACAATTTCCCAGTTCCCGACGAGCGGTCGGCTCGTTGGGCCTTCTGGGAGATTTCATGCAAACCAAGCGTGCGGGCCGAAACCTCGGCCTCGCTGCAGTCGTGGGTGCGCTGGCCGTGCTGCCTTCATGCGGCGGCGGCGGCCTCGTCATCACCGTCACCCCGCCCGCGGCGTCCACGCCTGCGGATGGCACAACGGCCGCGGTCGTCACCATCACGGTGAAGCAGGGCAAGAACCTCGTTCCGGATTCGAACGGCGGCAACCTTTCTCTGAGCATCGACAAGGGTCAGTTCGGTCCCTACGACCAGAGTGGCCCGGCCCAAGACGATCCCGGCCAGCAGACGAGCGCGGCCGCGCTCTCCAACGGCACGGCGAAGATCCAGATCTACAGCCGCCACACGGCCAACACCGTGTTGACGGTGAACTACACCGACGGCGTAGGCGGAACGGGGACCCAGACGGCGAACATCCCCTTCGGCAACGTGGCGCAGGCACAGCCAGCTTCGATCAAGTACATCTCGGCGACGCCGACCTCCATCTCGCTGCAGGGCGCTCCGGGACCCCAGACGTCCGCCGTGGTCTTCGAGGTCGATGATTCCAGCGGCGCCCCCGTCGGCGATGGCATCAACGTGACCTTCACGCTGAGCCAGACCGCCACGGGAGCCAACGCAGCCACCATCACCCCGCTTTCGGCGAAGACGGCCAATGGCACCGGCCAGGTGCAGACGGTGCTCTCGTCCTCAGCCACGCCGCAGACGGTGACCATCACCGCCACCGTGACCGGCATTACGCCGGCCACCTCGCCCAGCATCGCCATCGCCGGCGGCGCAGTGGACCTCGGCTCGATGACGTTCTCCTGCGACACCACCAGCATCGGCGGCTTCCAGAATGACGGCCTCACCACCAACTGCACGGTGTACGCGTCGGACCGGAACAAGGCCTACGTGCCCGGCACCTCGGTGACCTTCATGACCGAGGCAGGCGGCCTGCCGCCCTCGGCCATCACCGCGCCCAGCCAGGATCCGGCGACGCATGGTCAAGGTCAGGCGCAGGTGACCTACACCACGCAGTGTCCATGGCCGGAGGACGTGGAGCCCAACCAAGACTGCGCGGACTTCCCCGACGCGGGTGCGGGCCGGCCGTGCGAGTTCTCGCAGAACAACGTCGCCTTCTACAACCACTGCGCGTTGCCCGGTAGCGAGCACGAGACGCGCACCGTGAACCGCCGCGACGGCTGGGTGGACATGGTGGCCTACACCACGGGCGAGGAGTGCTTCAACGACGTCAACGGCAACGGTATCTACGACGGCCCGCAGGAGTTCAAGGCGTCGTGCGATGAGGGCGAGCCCTACGTCGATGTGAACGACAACGGTCAGTACGACGGCCCCGGCTCCGCGAACCTGCCGCCCGATCTCCAGAACTCCGGAGAGCCGTTCTTCGACTACAACCAGAACGGCGTGTGGGATCCGCCGGATGGCAAGTGGACCGCGCTGGGTGCCATCTGGGTGCACAACCGCATTGTGTGGACGGGCAGCGCCGGCACGCACCCCATCGGCAACATCACCTCCGAGAACCCGGGCACCCTCTTCTTCGATCCGGGCACGGTGCCCACGAAGAACCATTGCTCGGTCCCCGTCACGTTCCTGTTCTCGTACGACATCAACGGCAACTGCCCCTCGGCCACCTCGTCGGGCGACTCCATCAACTTCAATTGCACCGGCGACTGCGACATCCAATCCATCCCGCTTCAGGGGTGCTCGGGTTACCAGGTGGGCGCAGATCCCAACTACCCCACGCTGCAAGCCCAGGCCGTGCCCATCGGCGATCCCGACTGCGGCTGCGAACAGGCCGGCACCTGCACCCTGGAGAACTACGCGATCGGCGTGACCATCGACCGCACCATGGACGAGGGCGGCACCACCGAGGAGCTCGACTACACCGGCCCCAGCGGCGCCTTCGGCCCGAACTAGCCCGCACCGCGCTGCGCCAGCGGCGTTGACTTCAAAGTCAACCCGCCATAGGTTGCCCCGGTTGATTCTCCAATCAACCGGGGTTTTCTTTTGAGCCGCGCGCGCGCCAAGCCAGCACCTACCGAGAACAGCGAGGCCGACCGCCGGGCGGAGATCCTGCGCGCGGCCATCGAGGTGTTCGCCAGCAAGGGCTACCACGGCTGCCGCATCGCCGACGTGGCCAAGCAGGCGGGCGTGGCCTACGGGCTCGTGTACCACTACTTCAAGAACAAGGAAGAGCTGCTGGAGAGCGTGTTCTCCGCGAGCTTCGGCCGGTTCGCGCACGCCATCGACAAGCTGGTGGAGGGCGACGGCTCGGCCTCCGCGATGCTCGAGCGCATCGTCGACTTCGCGTTCGACGCGTACCTCGCCGACCCGCGCGCGGTGAAGGTCCTCATCTTCGAGATCGTGCGCAGCCCGGCGTTCCGCGAGGCGGCCAAGGTCTCTGCCATGCAGCACGCGATGGAGGCGACTGCGCGGCTGGTCGCCAAGGGGCAGAAGTCGGGCGAGCTGCGTGACGACGTGGCGCCCTTCGTGGCCGCGAGCATCCTCTTCGGCGCGGTGGAGACGGCGCTGACGGCGTTCGTGCTCGGCGCGGTGAGCAGCGCCGAGGGCGTGGCCAAGGTGAAGCGCGACCTGCTCGCGGTGTATCTGCAGGGCATGTCGCCGCCACAGGGCGCGCCGCTGCCGCGCGGGTACAAGGCGGAGCACCGCGAGAACGGCCGTCGGGCGGCGCGGTAGGGAAGGGCGTTAGGAAAACGATCGATTCTGGATTGGGGGGGCGCGTCATGGCCGAGGTCGAGGTCCGCTACGAGGTGAAGGCGCAGCGCGCCTTCTTGACCATCGACAGGCCCACGGTGCGCAACGCGCTGGGCGCCGAGACCATCAACCAGCTCCTGGCCGCGCTCGAGCGCGCCGATGCCGACGCCGACGTTCGCGCCATCGTGCTCACCGGGGCAGGGGAGAAGGTCTTCTGCGCGGGCGGCGATCTCTCCTCGATGGCGCCGCCGGATGGATTCCTCTCCGGCCACGAGGGCCGCGCCCGCTACGCGCAGCTGCTCACCGCGTTCTCGCGCATCGGCAAGCCGTCGGTCGCACGCGTCAATGGTCACGCCATGGCCGGCGGACTGGGGCTCGTGCTCGCGTGCGACTTCGCAGTGATGGCCGAGGAGGCCGAGCTCGGGCTGCCCGAGGCCGATCGCGGACTCTTTCCGATGATGGTGACTGCCTTGTTGCAACGCCACGTGGGCCGCAAGCGCGCGCTGGAGTTGCTCATCCTGGGCGACAGGCTCGACCACAAGGCCGCGCTGGCCTGGGGCTTGGTCAATCGCACTGCGCCGCGCGCCGAGCTCGACGCCGCTGTGGACAAGCTCACCGGTAACCTGGTGGACAAGAGCCCCGCGGTGCTGCGCCTCGGACGCCGCGCGTACTTTACCGTCGAGGACCTGGCGCTGCCGCCGGCGCTGGAGCACCTGAACGCGCAGCTCTCGATGAACCTGTTATTGGAAGATGCCGCCGAGGGCGTCTCCGCGTTTCTGCAGAAGCGCGCCCCCGAGTGGAAAGGAAAGTAGCCATGAGCCAGGACAAAGTGGTCGTCACCTGTGCGCTGACGGGCGTGCTCGCCAACCGTGAGCAGTGTCCGTACCTGCCGTACACGCCCGTGGAGATCGCCGAGGAGGCCAAGCGCGCCTACGACGCCGGCGCCGCCGCGGTGCACATCCACGGCCGCGAGAACGACGGCAGCCAGACCTGGTCCAGCGAGATCTACGGCCAGATCAAGGCCGAGGTGCAGAAGCGGTGCCCCATCATCGTGAACTTCAGCACCGGCGGCTTCAACATGGGCCTCACCGATGACGCGGAGAAGAACGCGCGCATCGAGTACATCCGCAAGGTGAAGCCGGAGATGGCCGCGCTGAACATGGGCTCGATGAACTACGCCAAGTACAGCGAGCGCCGGAAGGACTTCGTCTTCGACTTCATCTTCGAGAACAAGTTCTCCGACATCGTGATGTGCCTGAAGTCCATGCAGGAGGGCCGCGTGAAGCCGGAGCTGGAGTGCTTCGACGCCGGCCACATCCACAACGCCGAGCCGCTGCGCGCCATGGGCCTTCTCAACGGCCCCACGCAGTACTCGTTCGTGCTGGGCGTGCTGGGCGGCATCGCGCCCACGTCGGAGACGCTGAGCTTCATGTCCCGGGCCATCCCGCGCGACGCGACCTGGGAGGTCATCGGCATCTCCAAGGTGCAGTGGCGCCTGGTCTCGGCGGCGCTGGCGCTGGGCGGCAACATCCGCGTGGGCCTCGAGGACAACTTCTACCTCGACGCCGCCGGCACCCAGATGGCCAAGGGCAACGGCCAGCTCGTGGAGAAGGCCGTCCGCATGGCCCGCGACATCGGCCGCGAGCCGGCCACGCCTGATGAGGCGCGGAAGATGCTCTCCGTCGACAAGGCCTGGGCGTGAAGAAGCCTGCTCCCGCGCCGATGGCGTTGACCCTGCCGCGCCTCGCCTCCGAGGTGGTGCGCATCGTCGACCTGCAGCCGGTGGTGATCCACGACGGCCGCGAGCGCGCGCTGGCCCTGCGGGTGGAGATCCACGCGCTGTCCGCGGGCGGGTTCGAGTCGCGGGTGTACCAGCGCGAGTTCTACCGGATGCAGCCGAGCTTCCACCTGAGCCGGCGCGCCGACGAGCGGCTCTGGGCCGAGGACGTGATGTTCGTGTGGGAAGGCCAGCCCGCGCAGAGTGCCGACGAGGCGCTCGCGGCCACGCTGCTCCGGATTGCGCAGCAGCTCGCGCCCGCGCCGGCCAAGCGCACGGCGAAGGCGACCGCCAAGAAGAAGCCGGTTGCAAAGAAGAAGAAGCGCTGAGGCCGTCGTGGCTCTCTTTACGTGGGGACAAACGGTCCGGATCCGGACCGGGGCGCCGCAGCATCCAGACGACATCGCCGAGGTCGTGGGTATCAACGACATTCGAACCGAGGAGCGGGCACATCAACTTGGGGCCGCCGTCGGTTCACGCGTCTACCTGGTCGAATTCGGCGATGGCTCTTCCATCGAGCTCGCGGAGAAGTGGCTCGCGCCGTTCTAGGCGCGAGCCGCTCAGATGATGCCGTCCCAGCTCGCGCCGGCGGCCGTGAACGCCTGGCGGATGCTCGAGGCCAGGTCGGCGTCGAGTGGTCCACCGCCGAGCGCGGCCGCGTTGGCCTCCACGTGCGGCACGGTGCGCATCCCCGCGATGGCCGAGCTCACCCCGGGCGCGAACGCCGCGAACCGCAGCGCCAGCTCGGCCCAGCCGAGCGTCCCCGGCTCGACCTTGAGCTTCTGCAGCCGACCCCAGTAGATGCCCACGTCGCTGGCGCCCGGCGAAATCGGATACGTGAAGCACGCATTCGCGAGCGGCCGCTTGGCGAGGATGCCGATCCCGCGCTCCTGCGCTTCGGCCACGATGCCCGAGCCGAGGCTGCGCTGGTCGACCACGTTCACCGAGCACTCCAGCACCGTGAACTTCCCCGAGCGCAGCGCCCACTCCAGCGCCGCGCCCTCGCCCGAGTAGCCCGCCTCGCGGATCTTGCCGGCGTCCTTGGCCTGCAGCAGCGCGTCGACGAGATCCTCGCGCTTGAGCACCTCCAGCGGACAGGAGTGCAGCAGGAACACGTCGAGGTAGTCGGTCTTGAGCTGCCGCAGGGCGCGGTGGATGCCGTAGGTGATGGCCTCGGGCGTCCAATCCGGCGCGCCTTCGACGAAGTAGCCGCCCTTGGTGCAGAGCACCACGTCGCGGCGCCGCGCGCCGAGGTGCCGCCCCAGCCGCGCCTCGGCCAGCGCGTACGAGCGCGCGGTGTCGATGAGGTTCACGCCCAGATCCAGCGCGCGGTGCAGCACCTTGGCGAAGTCGGACTCGGGGACCTCGGCCGAGCCCAGCCCGGCCGTGCCCAGCCCGAGCACGGAGACGTCGATCCCGGTCTGGCCCAGCGCGCGCCGCTGCATTCGAAGCCCCTGGGGCCACTCTATCTCGCGCGCCCATCGGTGCGCGCCGGTCAGGGAACCACCGTGCGCGTGCAAGAACGCGCCAAAGAGGTGCGCGACCGCGACAGCGTGTCGGTGCGCACGATCCGTGCGGCTCAGTTCCGGTACGGTGCTCCCATCTGCGACGCGCGCGGCTCGAGCACTTGAGGGGGGCGTTCGAGCCGTGCGGTCGCAGCAGACCGGGCGGCGGTTCTGTTCGCCAGGCGACGCTCTTTGCGCCCGAATGTCCGATGGCCTTCACCCTGCGTGTGGGGGCTAGGCTTGCGGGGTGCGCCCCACCTCCACGGTCCAGGAGTTCCTCTCCGACCCGTACGGCAGGTACTTCTGCGGCCGGCAGCACATCGTCTTCGCGCACTCGCATGAGCTGATCGGCTTCGTGTGCTGGGGCTACCCGGACGTCGACGACGTGCGCGAGATGCTCACCCTCTGCGAGATCGGCGTGCGCGCCGATGCGCGGCCGCACCGCTTCCTGGTGGACGTGCGCGAGCTGGAGTTCGTGGACCCGCGCACCTTCGCCATGTTCGTGGACTACACGCGCCGGCACCGCGACGTGCTCGGCCGCAAGCTGATGCGCCAGGCGCTGCTCCGCCCCGAGGGCCTGGTGGGCTCGATCATCTCGGGCTTCTCCAACGTGGCGAAGCTGTCGTACCCGTACAAGGTCTTTGCCGAGGTCGACGCCACCGTGGCCTGGCTGGGGCTCGAGCCTGGCGAGGGCGCGGACCTGGTGGCCGAGCTGGAGGCGGTGCGCGCCAACGCGAGCGGCACCAACTCCACGGTGCGCCGCATGCGCGAGGTGCTGGCCACCACCCGCTGCGCGACGCTCGCGGAGCTGGCCCAGCGGCTGAAGCTCTCGCGGCGCACCTGCCAGCGCGCCTTGAACGACGCGGGCACCACCTTCCGCCGAGAGCTCCGCGCGGCCCGACTCACGCGCGCGCGCGACTTTCTCCAGCAGAGTGATCGCAACCTCACCTGGATCGCCGCGGAGCTCGGGTTCTCGTCGGCGCAGCACTTCGCGACCGCGTTCCGCAAGGCCACCGGCGAGACGCCCAGCGCCTGGCGCGCGCGGCACCGGTCGCCCAGCGAGCCGCATCGAAAGAGCGGCTGAACGGCTCAGCGCGCGCCGGCGTCGCCTGCGCTCGCAGGCAGAGGATCCACTTCGCTGTGCTCCTCCGGGCCCGCGTCGCTCGCCCCGCCATCGGCAACGTCGATCGCGAGGTGGGGGAACTCCGGCGTCTGGCCCTTGTCGAGGCCGAGGTCGAGCTTGAAGGCTTCCTCCGCGTCCACCAGCCGGTCGTGGATCTTCACGCCCAGGTGCAGGTGCGGCCCGGTCACGCGGCCGGTCTTGCCCACCAGGCCGAGCTGCGTACCGCGCGTGACCTGCTGGCCCGGGGTCACGTCCATGCGGGACATGTGGAAGTACGAGGTGAAGAGCCCGCCGCCGTGCGCGACGATCACCGTGTTGCCCGAGTAGTAGCAGCCGCGCGCGAGGATCACCACGCCGTCGGCCGCAGCCTGGATGGGGTCGCCGATCTTGCCGTCGAAGTCGGTGCCCTGGTGCGCGTTCTTCTTCTTGCCGTTGTAGAGGCGCTGGTCGCCGAAGTGCGCGGTGATCTCCGAGTCGCGCGGCTGGCTGAGCTTGCCCACGAAGGTGGCCGGCCCGAACCCGAGCGACTTGTAGGCCTTGTTGATCTCCACCTTGTCCTGGGCGATGTGCTCCTTCTCGCTCTTGGGCGGGGTGACGAACTTCGACGCCACCTTGAGCTCCGATTTGCGGAACTCCTTGGAGGCGATGGCGATCGTGGTGGACAGCGTCTCCACCGTCTTGCCCCGGTGCAGCTCCACTTCGACCTTCAGCGGCCCCGGCTCCTGCTCCAGCGAGATGCCCACCAGCGCGCGCTGGTGCTTCTTGCCCGCGGTGAAGAACTTGAGCTTCTCCCCCAGGAGCTTGCCCCGCAGCGCCTCCGGCCACTTGTAGTTGCGCACGTCGAGCACCAGGATTCCGCCCGGCACCGCAGCCTCGGTGTTGATGGTGAGCGTGGCACCCGAGGCGCTGGTCGCCGTTCCCGATGCGGCGTCTGCGCCCCCATCGACGGCGGCCATTGCGCCCGCATCCACCGGAGCCATGATCGCCGTGGGCGCGCTCGCGGGTCCGGTCGCCGGTGCAGGAGCAGGCGAGGCGGCGAGGAGCGCGGCGCAGAGGGCGATCATGTCAGGCGGACGTCGGTTCGAGGGATCGTGCAGAGCACATGCTCTGCACGATGGGGCTGCGCGGCTACTGCACCGGGCTGATGAACCCCTGCGCCGGGTTGGACGCGGTGAGCGCCGCGCCCGTGACCCACTCCGCGCTCGTGTCGCCCGCGGTCCGGCCGTCATTGAACATCACGTACACGGGGCGGTTGGCGGTGACGTTCACCGCGGTCAGGCCCACCTGCGTGTAGGTGAAGCTGTAGAAGCGGCTGAAGTGACCGCCGAGCACGCTGGGCTGGCTCGCGTCGACGGTGACCGGGAAGCCGGGGCTGGTGTTGCGGCCGTTGGGGTCGTACTCGCCCACGCTCTGACGCTTGCCGTCGTTGTCGAGGTCGGCGTCGAAGTAGGCGGAGAGCTGCGGCGCCTGGGTCTCGTTGCCGATCGAGCTGTCGAACTCGAGGTGCACCACCTCGCCCGGGGTGAGCGCGGCGTTGGTGGCGCCCTGGTAGGTGGCCTTGAGCACCGACGGGCCGGGGCCCGAGGCCGGGGCCACGAAGCAGGCGCCCGAGAAGGTCACGCTGCGCGCGGGCCGCGACGCCGACGCCGTGGCCGAGATGGACACGCTCATCGCGTGGCCGCCGGGGAAGGTGCCGCCGAAGCTGACCACCGTGCCCGTGCCGCCGTTGACCAGCGCGGGCGAGCCCACGTCGATGGGCGTGCCGTCGTCATCGAGCACCGAGACGGAGAGCGAGCTGGGCACCACGGGCTGGTTGAAGGCCACGAACACGCTGTCCGAGCTCTGGATGAGCGAGCCCGCCGGACCGCCGCCGCCCTGCGAGGTGCTCACCAGCGTGCCGCAGTTGGAGCCGACGATCTGCAGATTGCCCTGGGCCTGGCTCGGCGGCGGCAGCACCACCGAGAGCGAGCCCGGCGAGGCCAGCGCGTCGGCCGCGGAGATCTGCAGGGTGGCGCCGCCGTAGTCGATGGTGCCGTCGCTGTTTGCGTCGAGCGGCTCCACAGCCAACGAGAGGTAGCCCGCCGACGAGCCGGTGAGGCGCGCCAGCTCGCCCAGGTCGGGGATATCGGTGAAGCCGATGAGGCCATTGGCGCCGGTGGCGTGAACGACCACGTTGCCGCCGCCGCTGCCGGTGCTGTCGAGCGTGTACGCGGGGCTGATCTGCAGCACGGCGTTGGGCGAGAGCAGCTTGCCGTCGAAGCCCACCACGGTCACGTTGAGGCTGCCGGTGGTGGCGAAGAGCCGCACCGGGCCCACGAAGGCGGTGGCGTTGTCGATGGGCACGTTGCCTGCCGCCGAGGGGATCGTCGTCTGCAGGGAGGCGGTGGTGTAGCCCGAGAGCGAGATGGTGAGGCCCACCGACGAGCCCGCGGGCTGGTTGGTGAACGAGAAGTGGCCGGTGCTGTCGGTCTTGGCGGGCTTGGTGGGGTCGATGGAGCTGGTGACCGTCGCGTTGGCGAGCGGGGCCCCGTCGGCGTCGAGCACCGTGCCGGAGATGTTGCCCACCGGCGTGCTGGGGGCGATCACGGAGACGTCGTTCGGCGCAACGACGCCGTCGGCGATGCCGTCGTTGTTCGAGTCGGTCTTCGAGCCCGAGCACGACGCGAGGATGAAGAGCGCGGCAAAGATCGCGCGGCGCATGATGTGCCTCCCGGATGGATGTTTGGCCGGCAGAGCATAGCAGCGAAGGCGCCCGGGACAGCCAGCAAGTGAGCAAGCGAGCCTGCAAAATCGTGGGTCGTGGGTCGCGGGTCGTGGGTCGTTCGCAGGCGTCCAGCCTGGATCGCCCGACGAGTGCCAAATGGAACACCCTCGAACGACACACGTCCCGCGAGCGGGCGTCAGCGGAGCTCGGCCTTGGTCGGCGCGAGCACCTCTTGCTCCTGGGCAACGCCCTTGAGGCTGAACCTGCCCAGCGGCTCGGTCGGCCAGCTCGTGAGCCTGGCGAAGTCGCTGCTCACGACCACGCGGCGGTCCTGCGTGCCGGTGAGGCCCTCGAGCCGCGACGCCAGGTTCACCGCGGGGCCGATGCAGGTGAAGTCCAGCCGCGCGGCGCCGCCAATGTTGCCGTACGCCACCTCGCCCACGTGCAGCGCGAGCCCGAAGCGGATGGGCGCCACGCCTCGCGCCTGGCGCTCGGGGTTTGAAGCTTGCCGAGCGCCTCCCATCTTCAACGCGCCGCAGGCACCAGCTGATGGAACAGGCTGGTGATGCGCATGAAGAAGCCCTCGGTGTGCATCGACTCAGGCAACCGCAGGTGGACGAAGTCGAGGTGGTGCACCATCTCGTGCAGCAGCGTGCGCAGGAAGGTGCGGAAGGCCACCACCCGGCCGTGGCGCGCGGTGCGCATCCACACCGCCACCGTCGCGTCGTCGCGGTCCCGGGTGTAGAGCCCGTGCAGCTCCATCCGCTCTGCGCGCGGCCGCTCCTCGAGCAGCACGAAGTGCGGCGGCTCGGCCCCGAGCGCGTGGGCCAACCCGAAGCAGAGCGCCTCGCCGAGCGCTTCGACAGCCTGCGCGTCGTCGCGGGAGAGCGCATGCTGCAGCTCGGCGATGAGCGGCTGGAGCGCGCGCGCGTCCGGTGGCGGCAGGCGAAGCGCGTGCACGGCGTCGCTCTGGCGGTAGGCCGCCTGGGCGCTCGGTGAGAGCCGCGCGTAGTACGAGAAGGTCACGCCTCAAAATGGGGCGCGTCAGGGCGCGCGGACGACGTGCGTGTGCTCGTCGTCCTTGAGCAGCGCGCGGTCCTTCTCGGCGAGGCCGTCGATCTGCAGGGCCTTGAAGCGGCAGGTCGCCTCTTCGCAGCTCAGGCCCAGCCAGCCCACCTGGTCGAGCAGGGGCCGCTCGAGCTGGTACGGCGTGGTCAGGATGGGCTTGTTGTCGGCGAGGATGGTCACGCTCCCGCCCTTGGACACCAGCCGCAGCGTGACCGGCGTCCCCGCGGGCGGCGGTGCCAGGGTGTTGAACTCGGCGTCGCCGGCGGTGTCGTGCCTGAGCTTGCCGGACGCGTCGGTGTACTTGTTGGTGAGGCGGTACACCGGCGCGTCGCCGAGCTGCATCACCAGCTCCAGCAGCACCTCTTCGCCGTGGAAGTAGATCGTCGCCTTGGGCGTCTTGGGCTCGTAGCCATCGGGCGGCTTGGGATCGATCGTGACCTGCACCTGCACGCTCACGTCGCGCAGCTTGAAGCTCGGCTGCTCCAGCGTGGCCCGCGGCTTGGCGCCCTCCGACGAGAGCCGTCCGAACGTGCGCGCCACCAGCCCGTTGGGGCTCGCGAACCACTGGCCGTCGAGCGCCACCAGCGAGCCGTTGTTGCCCGGCGTCAGATCCGACTCGAGCGTGGCGTCGCCGCCGCCCATCACCAGCTTCTCGGCGATGTCGACGTCGCCGTGCGTGTCCTTGGGGAGGGCCGCGGTCGGGTCGGCGCCGGCGTCCTGGCCCGGGCGCTGCCGGCCATCGATGGAAACGTGGTTCAAGAGCGTGAGCCCGCTGTCGTCGACGGAGATGAGCGACTTGCCCGTCACCATCTGCACGACCACCAGCCCGCCGATGAAGAACACCACCCCGAAGAGCGCGCGGGTGACGATCTGCCCCGTCCGCCGCACGTGGGTCACCACCTTGGGCGCGCGCGAGTCGTTGTTGGGCGCGATGGTCGCGAGGTTCGCGGGCGCGTCGGGGCGCGTGGCCGGCCCCGCGGGCGGCGCGGAGCCAGGCGTCGCGGGCACGGGCAAGGGCGCGTCGGGCAGGGCGCTCGCCGGCAGCGACACGGTGGAGAGCATGCTCTCCAGCGCGGCGATGAACTCGCCCGCCTTCTGGAAGCGCGCCTCGGGATCGGCCTCCAGCGCCTTCACCACCACCTGGTCCACGCGCTTGTCCAGCCCGGGCACGCGCTCGCTGGGGAGCTTGAAGCGGCCCACGGGCACGTCGCCGGTGAGCAATTCGTAGAGCATGACGCCGAGGGAGAAGATGTCGGCGCGGCCGTCGACGGTCTTCGCGTCCTTGCGCTGCTCGGGCGCCATGTAGTTCAGCGTGCCCATGGTCATGGCGGTGCGCGTGAGGTTGAAGTTCTCGTCGCGCATGCCCGCCAGGCCGAAGTCGGCCACCTTCACCCGGCCCTCGGTGTCGATGAGGATGTTCTCGGGCTTCAGGTCGCGGTGGATGACGCCGCGCGCGTGCGCGTAGTCGATGGCCGCCCCCACCTGGACCACGATCTTCAAGGCCTCGGTCGGCCCCAGCTTCTTGGCCTCCATCAGGTCGCGCAGCGCCTGGCCGTGCACGTACTCCATCACGAAGAACGGAACGCCCGAGGCCGTACCGCGGTCGATGATCTGCACGATGCCCGGGTGCGACAGCGCCGCGAGCGCCGCGGCCTCCTTCTCGAAGCGCCGGACGAAGTCGCCCTCGCGCGCCAGGTTCTGGGCCAAGACCTTGATGGCCACTTCGCGACCGAGCGAGAGCTGGCGCGCGTGCCACACCTCGCCCATGCCGCCGCGGCCGAGCACCTGGAGCAGCGCGTAGCCCGGGACCTGAATGGCCGTGCGAACGACGGTCGGCCCGTTCTCGGGGTCACCCGACGACACCGGCGGCGGCAGGCTCACGCCCGGCAATGGGCCGCCATAGACCTCGGTGCCCTTCTGCGGCGTGCCCACGCGAATGGCCGGCGCAGCCTCGGTCGCGGCGCCCGCGCGCGCGGGCTCGACCTTGGGCACGTCGACCCTGGGGATCTTGTCGAGCGAGATGGGCCGCGCGGCCCGGAGCTGGCTCACGTCCGCGCGGACGATCTCCATCGAGAGCTGGCACGACGGACAGGGGATGCGCTGGCCCGAGACGAACACCGAGGTGTCGACGGTGTGGCCGCAGTTGGGGCAGCGCTGGGTGGGCATGTCCGGCTTCGGGCTTCAGGCGGCGGGCTTCGGCTTGAACCGACGACCGCCTGAATCGAATCCCAACTCCGGCCGCGAGGGCAAGCGGCGTCGCAGGGCGCGCTAGCGGTGCTGCGCGCCCATGGTCGCCTCGGAGGCGAAGTCGAGCACCCGCGCGATGGGGATGGGCTTCTCCTTGCCCTTCACCTTGGCCGGCGGCAGCGAAGTGTCGAGGTCGAAGGTGTCCTTGGGCAGGAGCTTCTGGGTGGTGGCGGAGATGATGATCTCGTTGGCGCGCGCCTCGTGGCACAGGCGCGAGGCCAGGTTCACCGCGTCGCCGATGGCGGTGTAGTCCGAGCGGCGCGAGCTGCCCATGCTGCCCACGACCGCCTGGCCGGAGTTGATGCCCACGCCCATGTAGATGGCGGCCTTGCCGGCGGCCACGCGGCCACGGTTGAAGGGCACCATGCGCTGCTGCATCTCCAGCGCGGCGCGGACGGCGTTCTCGGCGTCGTCGGGGCGCTTCTTGGGCGTGCCCCAGAGGGCCATGATCGAGTCGCCGATGAACTTGTCGAGGGTGCCGCCGTACTTGAAGACGATCTCCACCATGATCTCGAAGTACTCGTTGAGCATGGCGACGACGTTCTCCGGCGTCTCCTTCTCGCTCATGGTGGTGAAGCCGCGGATGTCGCTGAAGAGCACGGTGATGTCGGTGCTCTTGCCGCTGGTGTGCAGGTCGAGGTCGCCGCCCTGCGCCTCTTCCACCAGCGCCGGCGAGAGGAAGCGGGCCAGGTTGGCGCGCTTGGCCGCCTCCTGCTCCACCTGAGCCACGAGCTCCGCGTTCTCCAGGGTATAGGCCGCCTGGATGGCGATGGCGTTGAGGAGCTTGAGGTCGGTGTCGGTGAAGGAGTGCGTGCGCTGCAGGATGTCGAGGTACAGCACCGCGCGCACGTTGCCCTTGGTGATCAGCGGCACGCCCATGGCGCACTTGATGCCCTGGCTCACGATGGACTGCGCCGCCGAAAAGCGCGGGTCCACGTCGACGTCCTGGATCAAGAGCGCGCTGCGCGTGGTGGCCACCTGCTCCAGCAGCGTGTCCGAGACGGTGAAGCCCGCCGCGTTCGGGTTGCGCTGCTTGATGTGGCTGGCCTCGAAGCCCTTCTCCGCGCGCTTCAAGATGGCGCCGTTGTCGGCCTTGAGCGTGGTGTGCGCGAAGGTGAGGATCTGCTCGAGCAGCGCATCCACGCCCTTGTCGATGGTGATGCCCTCCTGGAACTCCAGGGCAACTTGCAGCCGGCGGTACTCCTCGCGCAGCTGCTCCATGTCCTCGAAGTCGGTGACGGCCTTGAGGTTGCGCTCGGTGCTGCTCTTCACCTGCGCCAGCACGGGCGCATTGAACGAGTGCACCACCGTCAGGTTGGCGCGCTGCTGCGAGGTGGGCGAGGCCATCGCCTGCCGCAGCGGATTCGAGCCGCTGGGCGCGTTGCCGATGGTGATGGCCGGCTGGGCCTCGGCGGCCATGTAGACGATCTGGGTGGTGCCCACCCGGATGATGTCGCCGTCCTTGAGGCGGTGCTCGCCGATCTTGGCCTCGTTGACGAACGTGCCGTTGGAGCTGCCCAGGTCGCGGACGATGACCTCGCTCCCGCGCCGCTCCACCACCGCATGCTCCTTCGACACTTCGCGATCGGAGATGCAAATGTTGTTGCGCTGCGGGTTGCGGCCCATCGAGAGCCGGTCGCGGATGGGGAACTCGGTGGCGAGCCCGCCCGGCATGCGGATGACCAGCTTGGGCTCAGCGCCGCGCAAGGGCGAGCTGCACACGGGGCAGCGCGCCGGCGTGGGCGTCTGCGCGATGTTCGCGCGGCAGGTCGGGCTGGGGCAGGTGACAGCCATGAAGAGGTGCCGGAATCCGTCCGAACGTACCACGGTTGAAGCGCGAGCCCAACGCCTGCGCGGTTTTGGTAGGAAGCCCCCTCGGGCCCTGCCGGCCTGAGCCCTCCAACCCCCCAGGAGGCCCGTTCATGCCCGCGCCCCTCTCCGCCGAGCTCTTCGATCTCGATCCGGCCGTCCTCTGGGTCATGCACTGCGCCGAAGGACCGGTCCCCAAGTCCTCGGCTGAAGCCGTCCGGGCCTTCCTTCCGAAGGAGACCCGGCCCTGGACGCTCAACTTCCAGACCGACTTCACCGGCCTTCCCGCCCAGGTCCGGACGGAGGCCGCGCGGCTGGTGGGCGGTCGCGCCGAGGACATCACCCTCACGCCGACGACCTCGAGCGGCCTGGTGCTCGTGGCCCGCGGCTTCCCTTTTCGGCCCGATGACGAGGTCCTGGCGCCCCTGGGCGAGTTCTCCACCAACAGCTGGCCCTGGCTCGGGCTTCGCGATCGGGGCGTGAGCTTGCGCCAGTTGCCGCTCTGGGACGGGCACGTCGCGGGCGCGGACGCGTGGCGCTCTCTGCCGCCGCGCGCAACGGACGATGTCGAGGGCAAGCTCCTGGCAGCCATCGGCCGAAGCACGCGGCTGATGACGGTCTCCTTCGTGCGCTTCCAGGACGGCCTCGTCCTCGACCTGCCGCGGCTCGCGCGTGGATGCGCCGAGCGCGGTGTGGCCCTGGTGGTCGACGGCATCCAGGGCGCGGGCACGCTTCCCGTCCCACTCGACGGACTGAGCGCGTTCGCGACGGGCGGCTACAAGGGCTTGCTGGCGCCCGAAGGCCTGGGCTTCCTCTGGACCGACCCGGGCTTCCGCGCGCGCCTGGCGCCGCTGGGGAGCTGGCTGAGCGTCGAGGCCGCCACCGACTTCGCGCGCTCCAACACCGACCTCACCCGCGCCTGGGCCACGGACGGCACCAAGCTCGAGCAGGGCGGGCCGAACATGCTCTCGGCCGCGGCGCTGCTGGCCTCGCTGCGGCTGCTCAACGAGACCGGCGTTCCGCGGATCGCCGAGCACGTGCGCGGCCTCCACGCGAGGCTGATCGACGGGCTGTCGGCGATCCCCGCATGGCGAAGCGAGGCCGAGCGGCTCTCCGCGTTGCTGCAAGCGGGTCGAATGGGATCCGTCCTGTCATTGCATCACGGCGGCCGCGGGCCAGAAGGAATGCAGCGACTGCTCGAGTCAGGAATTCGCGCGGGCATCTACGCCTCGGTGCGCGAGGGCTACCTGCGCATCGCGCTGCACGGGTTTCACTCCGAGTCCGACCTGGAGCGGTTGCTGGCGTGGCTCTCCGAGGCCTGAGTCCCCACCGGAAAGCGCACGACGTGATCGCGCGGTTCGAGAAGCTGGGGATCGCGGCCGAGAGAGCCTGGCAGCGTCGAAACCGCTAGATTCACCGCGATGGCCGAGCTCAAGAAGACCCTCTGCAACCGCGACTGCCCCGACGTGTGCCGCATCGTGGCAACGGTCGAGGACGGCAAGGTCACCAAGCTCGCGGGCGATCCGGATCACCCGGTCACGCAGGGCTTCCTCTGTCATCGCACCAGCCAGTTTCTGAAGACGCAGTACTCGCCCGACCGCATCACCACGCCGCTCTTGCGCAAGAACGGCGAGCTCGTCCCGGTGAGCTGGGACGAGGCGCTCGACTTCGCCGCAGAGAAATTGCTTCGCATTCGCGCGGAGAGCGGCGGCGCGTCGATCCTGCACTTCCGCTCGGGCGGCTCGCTGGGGATGCTGAAGATGCTCTCGGACCACTTCTTCGAGAAGTTCGGTCCGTGCGCGGTAAAGCGCGGCGACATCTGCACTGGCGCCGGCGACGCCGCCCAGATGCTCGACTTCGGCGACGAGGACTGCAACGACCTCTTCGATCTGCACCACAGCCGCACCATCGTGCTCTGGGGCAAGAACGTCTTCACCTCCAGCCCGCACACGATTCCGGTCGTGAAAGAGGCGCAGGCGCGTGGCGCGAAGGTCTGGGTGATCGACCCGCTTCATAACAAAACGGTTTCGCTTTCCGATCGCTACCTGCAGCCGCGCCCGGGCGGCGACTTCGCGTTGGCCATGGCCGTGGCCCGCGCGCTCTTCGAGAATGGCTGGACTGCGCCCGACGCCGCGAGCTTCTGCGACGGGCTCGGCGAATTCCGCGCGCTCGCCGAGTCGCGCGCGCTTGCGGATTGGTGCCGCGAGGCCGACGTCGCCGAGGCGGACGCCGTGGAGCTCGCGCGCGCACTCGGCGTCGAGAAGCCAGCGAGCATCCTGTGTGGCTGGGGCATGTCGCGGCGCTCGAACGGCGCGGCCATCATCCGCGCGCTCGACGCACTCGGCGCAGTGAGCGGCAACGTCGGCGTGCGCGGCGGCGGCGTGGCCTATTGGTGGAACCGTCGGCGTGCATTCGACGCGAGCTGGATCCGCGCCAACGAGACCGCCCCGCGCACGGTGCTCGAGGCGATGCTCGGCCGCGAATTGCTCGAGATCAACGACCCGCCGATTCGCGCGGTGTGGATCACCTGCGGCAATCCGGTGGCGATGCTGCCCGAGAGCGAGACCACCGCGCGCGCGCTGAAGAGCCGCGAGTTGGTCGTCGTCGCGGATTCGTTCCTCACCGACACCGTGCGCTGCGCCACGCTCGTGCTGCCCACGACCACGCTGCTCGAAGCCGACGATTTGCTCGGCTCGTATGGACACCACTTCATCGGCGTCGCAGAGCCGGTCGTGGCGCCGCCGCCGGGTGTGAAGAGCGATCTGGAAATCATCCAGGCGCTCGCGGGTCGCGTCGGGCTCGGGGATCATTTCACGGGCACGGCGCGCGAGTGGAAGCAGCGCTTCATCAAGCCCAAGCTCGAGCCGAAGGGCGTGACCCTGGAGCAGCTCGAACGCGCGCCGGTGCGCAGTCCGATGTCCGCCGAGGTGGCGTTCGAGGACCGCAAGTTCCCGACGCCGAGTGGCAAGGTTAACCTGATTGTTAATACGATCGCTGAGGAGCCCGACGATGCCGGGTTTCCGCTGGTGCTGATGAGCACCTCGACCGAGCGCTCGCAGTCGTCGCAGTGGGTGAAGGTGCCCGAGGGGCCAGCGGTGGTCACGGTGCATCCGGATGCGACGCCGTTCGCGGACGGTGCACTCGCGCGGCTCGAGTCGCGCGTGGGGGGCATGGATGTCCGCATCAAGCACGACGCCCGTCAACGTCGCGATGTGGCCATCGTCCCCAAGGGCGGGCATCTGCATCGTGGCCAGTGCGCCAACGCGCTCATTCGCGCGCGCACCACGGACCTGGGCGAGGGCGCCGCGCTGCACGAGCGCGTGCGGCTCGTCGCGCCTTAGATCGACACCGCGAGCCCGACGGCCGGATAGAGCGTGACGCCGCTGAGCGCACGCTTCTCGCCGAGGATTTCGGGCGAGAGGTGCGTCCAGCCGCCGTCGAGCTCGAGGTAGAGCGACACGCGCTTGTACGTGCCCGAGATGCCCGCGACGCCGCCGTAGAAGAACATGTGGTCGTCGATGCTGCCCACCAGCGGCGGCAGGCCCGCGTACGCGGTGGCGTCGTTGCCGAACTTGAAGGCGTTCTCGTCGAAGTGGAAGCTCGTGCGCACGATCTTCGGGCCGCCGTAGAGGCGAACGATGTTCCAAGCGTTCAGCGTGTAGAGCCCGGTGAGCTCCAGGTCGTAGCGCGAGAAGTCGCCCATGTTCACGAAGTCGAGCACGTCGGTAACGGGGTTCGAGACGTCCACGTTGCAGTAGCGAAAGTCGATCGCTGCAGCGTGGGCGAGGTCTTTCGAGATGGTGCCGTGGAAGAGCCGCAGCTTGGTGTCCACGCTCCAGTCGTTGCTCGAGAGGCGCGCGCCCACGTCCCAGAAGTCCGTCAACCCGAAGCGACCGCCGACCTCCCAGACCGGCCCGGGCGTCTGCAGCGCGAGCGAGAGGGCCGCGTCGAGGAGCTCGTCGCGCTCCTCGGTCGGCGGCGTGGGGTGATTTCCGGTCGTCGCCAGCGACTGCATGCCCTTCGCCTCCAGCTCGCCTGCCTTCGCGAGGTGCGGAATCGCTCCGAGCGGCGCGTAGCCTCCGAGCCCGGCGTGCAGCTCGGCGTGGCCCTTGGGCGTCGTCTCCGCGGTCTGCAGGGTGGAGAGCGTCGAGGCGCAGCCGGACAGCACCAGCGTGAGCAGCAGGGCAATTCGGGGCATGGGCGGCCTCCTTGCGAAGGTAGGGACCGCCGGCACGTCAGGAATGGGAACTTTTTGTGATCGCGCGTGCTATCAGAGTGTCCGGAGCGTGCCCGTGCGCATCAAGCAGCGTCCCGAAGACTTCGACGTCAGCGAGTCCTACCGGTTCGACCCCGACCCGCGCGGGCACTACCGCGTCTACTTGATGGACAAGCAGAAGCTGTCCACGCTCGACGCCATCGAGCGGCTGCGCGAGAAGTTCAAGCTCAAGCGCGACGCGTTCAGCATCTGTGGCCTCAAGGACAAGCAGGGCCGCACCAAGCAGCTCATCGCCGTCGAGGACGCCGACATCCAGATGCAGGCGCCGGATCTGCGCCTCAAGTTCCTGGGCCGCACCGCCGCGCCGCTCTCGGCCGAGAACATCACCAGCAACCGCTTCAGCGTCACCGTTCGCGATCTCACGCCCGAGGACCTCGACGAGCTGCCCGGCTCGGTCGCCGAGGTGAACCGCGTGGGCGTGGTGAACTACTTCGACAGCCAGCGCTTCGGGCACCTCAAGCACGGTCAGGGGCTCATCGCGCGCGAGCTCATTCGCGGGCGCTTCGAGCGCGCGCTTCAGGGCCACTTCGGCACGCCGAGCGAGCTCGATCACACCGACGACGGCAAGGTGAAGAAGTTCTGGGCGGAGCACTGGGGCCAGTGGACGGCGAGGCCGCCGTGGAAGGACGCGGCCCAGCGCTATCGGCCGATCGTGCAGCACCTCGAGGAGAACCCGACCGACTTCGCCGGCGCGTTCATGAAGATCGACGCGCGCATGCGCACGATGATTCTGTACACGTACCAGTCCTTCCTCTGGAACGAGGGTGTGCGCCGCTTGCTCATGGGCCTGGTGCCGCGCGAGATGCTGGTCGCGATTCCGTATCAAGCGGGCACGGTGCTCTTCCCGCGCGACCTTCCGCCCGAGGTGCAGCGCCGGCTGCGCAAGATGAGCTTCCCGCTCCTCGGCCCGGACACGGTGATCCGCGATCCCGACATCAAGAGCGCGGTGGATTGGGTGCTCGGCCGCGAGCACCTCACCATCCCCGAGCTCAAGATTCCGGGCCTGCCGCAGATCTTCTTCAAGCACGAGGAGCGGCAGCTGCTCATCTATCCGGGCAAGTTGATCATCGGTAAGCCCGCGGACGACGAGCACAACGAGAAGAAGACCCGCGTGAACGTGGCCTTCACCCTGCCGCCGGGCGCGTACGCGACGCTGGTGGTGAAGCGGCTCTTCTGGTTCGACCTGGAGAAGGGCCGGAAGGAGCGGCTCGACGCCGAGCGTGAGGCCAAGACGCGCGCGGTCCGTGAAGCGTCGATCGCCGAGCGCAAAGCGAACCCGCCGCCGGGCTTTCGCGCGCAGCAGGCCGAGAAGAAGCGGCTCAAGAAGGAGCGGCAGCAGGCCGCGAAGCGCCCCGGGAAGCGATGACGGATCGGCGTGCGCGCTTCGAGGCGCTGGGGCTCGCGGGCGCGACGTTCGCGCTCGCGTTGGTGATTCGCGGGCTGTACCTGCTCTCGGTCCGGCACGCGGTCTTCTTCGAGCACCTGCAGACCGAGCCCGCGCGCTACGACGCCTGGGCGCACGCCATCCTGCGCGGTCGCGCGGCGTTTCGACCGCCCCTCGACGAGGCGCCGGGCTTTCCGTACTTCGTCGCGACGATCTTTCGCGTCGTCGGCCATAGCGTGCTCGCGGTGACCGTGGTGCAAGCTCTGCTCGACGCGATCGCGTGCGCGCTACTGGCGCTGGTGGCGCGGCGGCTGGGCGGGCTGCGCGCGGGGATCGCGACCGGCGCGCTCGCCGCGCTCTACGCCACGACCACCTACTTCTGCGGACAGCTCGAGCCAGCCACGCTGGCGCTGTTTGCGATCGCGCTCGCGCTCTGGGCCACGCCGATCGAGGGCGCGTCGCGCGTGCGGTGGATGCTCGCGGGGCTCGCGTGGGCCGCGGCGATCTTGATTCGCTCGGAGCTCGTGCTGGCGCTGCCGTTCGTGCTCGCACATGCGGTGCTCGTCGGCGGGCGACGCGCGCTGGCCACGGCGACCGTCGCGCCGGCGGTGCTGCTCGCGATTTCGCTTGGAGTGAATTGGGCCTCGTGCGGACGGCCGGTGCTGCTCACCACGGGCGCCGGAGAAAATTTGTGGATCGGCAACAATCCACTCGCTGACGGCGTGAGTCCTTTTCTCCACGGCGATCAGCTCGCGGTCACGCGCGCCGTGGAGCGCACGGCGCACGACGCCGTCGAGGCCGATACGCTTTTCCGCGCGCAGGCCCGGTTCGGTGACTTCTTGCGGCTCGCACCGCGAAAGCTCGCCTGGACGCTCAACGCAAAGGAGCTTCCCAACGCGGCCGATATCGACTGGGAGCGCAGCCAGAGCTGGCTCTTGCGACTCCCGCTGCCGGGCTTCGGCCTGTTGCTGCCATTCGCGCTCGTGGGTGCGCTCACGTTGCGGCGAGATCGACGCGCGCTGATCTTGCTCGGGCCGATCGCGGTCGCGCTGGCTGTCTGCGTGGCGTTCTTCACCAACGCGCGCTTCCGTCTGGAGCTCGTGCCTGCGCTGCTGGTGCTCGCGGGTGTGGGCATCGCGGGTGCATTCGAGGGCCGCGAGCGGATCGCGAAGGTGGCCGTCCTCGCGCTCGGCTTGCTCCTCGCGTGGAACGACTTCGACGGCGTGCGCGGCTACCGCATCCCCGAGCTGGACATGGACACCGCGGCGCTTCAGGTGGTCGGCGGCGATGTCGAAGGCGCGATCGCGCGGCTGCGTGCGGCGATCGGGGCGCGTCCCGAAGACCCCTCGGGCTGGGCCCAGCTCGCCGGCACGCTCGCGAACGCGGGCCGCGTCCCTGAGGCGCAACAGGTCTGGAGCGACGCGTTACAACGCCGGTCCAGCGACCCCTATTTGCAAGCCGCGGCTGCACAATTCGCTCGACGTTACGCGACCCTTCGCCCGCAGTGATCGCGCTCACGCTCGCTGTTTGGCGCGCTTGGTTACACGGTGCGATGCGCGCGAGATCCTCGGAAGTTGTCTTACATGTACTGAACCGTAAACCTAGACAATTGTAATTTTGAATTTCTAGCATCGTCTTCGCTTGGGGGCCCCGGTTCCGGGGCGAGAGGGAGGCGAATCGTGCGCACTGGGTCGTGGGCTGGGATCTGTCTGGGGTTGGTTGGCGCAGCGGCGGTTCTGGGGTGCGGCGCAGCGGAGAGTGCCGACGGCGCGGCGAGCCAGCGACAGGCCGTCACCAGCGGCGCGCTCGTGAAGATGGACATGGACTCCACGGTGGGCGTGCTCCTCGATGAGCTCCCCGCCGGTCCGCAGCGCGAGAAGGCCGCAGCCAACGCGCTCGCAGAACCGGCCAGCTTCTGGACCCAGCGCGCGCTGCACCAGGCGCGGCTCTCGGGATATCGCCTCGTGTTCCGCGGCCAGTACTACGCGGCCAACAACAACAAGTCGAAGGGCCCGCTGCCGCTGCCGCCGAAGAGCACCTGGCACGTCGCCATCACCGGCGCGGCCTCGCGCACCAAGATCGACGGCCACGATCTCGTGGTCGTGCCCTACCACTTCAGCACCTACCAGGTGACCGACGCGGCCTCGCCGGGCATCGTCGAGCCGGCCCTGGCCAACGTGGGCGGCGCGTGGAGCGAGCCGCTCAACTTCCCGGTCGACCCCGAGCTGCTGCTCGAGCGCACGGGCTACGGCTGCATGGATGAAGACGAGTTCCCGCCGGGCAGCGTGTTCGAAGAGAACACCTGGTACTTCTACGACGACGCCTGCAACGCCTCGGGCACCAGCACCTGCCACGTGACCACGCAGGTCTCCGGCTCGTGCAACGACGCGCTCGTCCACGGCCCCGGTCACATGCAGACGGCGATGAAGTTCACGCGCGTGGCCTACGACGCCAACATCGCCGCGCAGTACCGCGTAGGCACCGTGAACTCCGTCGCGGTGACCATGGGCAACGCGCCGGACCTCAGCGTGGTCCAGGATGGCCTCACCGAGGAGCACGACATCGCCTACCGCTTCTTCGGCCCTGGCTCGTGCGAGCTGGGCGAGGGTGTGATCAGCCAGTACGGCTGGCGGCGGCTCCTGATGTTCTCGGCCATCGTGCAGAACGACGGCACCGGCCCCGTCGAGATGGGCAGCCCGACGGATCCGAACAACCCGTACGTGCAGGGCCACGCGTTCGAGTTCAGCGCGTGCCACGGCCACTACCACTTCAGCCACTACGGCACGTTCGACTACGAGGGCCTGCCGGGCAGCAAGCGCGCCTTCTGCCTCGAGGACACCAACCGCTACCACAACGACGAGACCACGCCGCTGACCGCCTCGCACCAGACCTGCGAGAACCAGGGCATCGGCCAGGGCTGGGGCGACGAGTACAACTTCGGCATCCCCGGCCAGTGGGTGGACATCACCACCGCCGACACCACCAAGGCGCACGACCTGAGCTTCACCTCCAACCCGGACCAGTTCATCTGCGAGGGCAACCCCGCGCTCGACGCCAACGGCAACGACATCCTCGATCCCACCAGCTTCCGCACCGCGGACGGCCAAGTGGTCTCGCGCATTCGTTGCAACTTCCTCTCGAACTGGAACGCCACGAACTACGGCGCCACGCCGGTGAGCTCGCCGGGCGGGAGCTTCGTGACCGACGCGTGCAACCGCGGCCAGCTCGGCCCGAACCGCGACTGCGACTTCGCGGCCCAGAAGAACGGCCTCCACGCCTGCAGCACTGGCGCGACCATCAACCTCACCTGCACGGCGAAGAGCGCGCCCCAGGTGCTGCGCGTGTGCGAGAAGAGCGGCCAGCTCGGCGTGGGCGTGGCCTGCACGCTCGCCGACTCGGTGGCCAACGTCATCGTGAACACCACGCCGACGGCGGTGAGCTTCAGCTGCCCGGCGGTGCGCGACCAGACCATGGTCCCGGACTCGACGGGCACGCTCATCCCTACGCCCGTCGCCGGCGTGGGCGCGTACTCGCTGTATCAAGCGTCGCTGGGCACGCTCTCGGCGGGCGACTCGTCGCCGGCGGGCATCACCTGCACCGGCTTCTGAGCCATCAGGCCGGGTAGAGCGCGTCGCGGAGGGCGGCCACGTCGCCCTTGAAGCCCGAGCCCTTGCCGAAGACCTTGTCCAGGACCTCGGCAAGCTGCTCGCCGCGCGCGTGCTTGAGGCAGAAGGCGAACTCGCGAAGCGCGTCGGTGAAGAGCCCCATCTCGCGGAAGGCCAGCGCCACCTGCAACCGCGTCTCGATGTCCGAGATGTCGGTGACCTGATCGCCGAGCCCCTCCGCCATCTCTTCGAGGAATTCCTCCACGAGCTGACGGGGAGAGGACGGCGTCTCGTCGCCAGGATCCAGCTGCGACGCTCGCGTCGGCACTGGCGCGCTCCTTCCGAAGAGCGGGAGCAGCACGGGCAGCCGCGCCACCAGGCGCTCCACACATTTTCCACAGACGCCGTCGCTCGCCCCGGATCGAAGCGGCGCGACCTCGGGCTCTCGTTGACACAGTGCGCAGACGCTCACGCTCCCCATCATCGCGCACATCAGGTGATGAATGGTGCGAGCAACGCCGCCTTTCCAGCCTCGACGCATCCGGGCAACATTCGCGGGTGGCTGCACTTCCCCCGAACGATGCGCCGTGTGTCCTCGTCGTCGACGACGACCCGGCGGTCATCTACGCCGCGCGGGCGCTGCTGGCGCGCCGAGGCTGTCGGGTGGAGGCCGCGTTCAAGGGCCTGGATGCCGTGGCGCGGGCGCGGGCGGGTGGCGTGGAGGCCGTCCTGCTCGATGTGGAGATGCCCGAAGTGAATGGGCTGTCGGTGCTCGCCGAGCTGCGTGCGCTGGATCGCACGCCGCGCGTGGTGCTCATGACCGACGGGCCGTCGCAGGCTGCGCGCGAGGCCGTGGAGCGCGGCGAGGCGGTGGCGCTGCTGCGCAAGCCGGTCGACTTCGCGCACGCGCACGCGCTGATCACCGGTCGCGTTCCCGAGCAGCCCATCGAGATCAAGCTGGATCCGAACCGTGCCGCGTATCCCACCGTTCGCGACGCGCTCGAGGGCCGCGCGCTGCAGCTCGCGCAGGAGGCGCCGCTGCCGCCGGGGACGCCGGTGACGGTGCGCGTGCCCCACGGCTCCCGACGGTCCATCGACGTGACCGGCACGGCGACCACCGCGCGCGGTGTGAAGCACCTGGTGGTCAAGCTCGCGCCGCTGACGCCGGCGGTTCGCGGCGAGCTGGGCGAGCTCTTGCGGCGGGGCGCGGGGGCGTCGTCGTCGCGGCCGCCGTCGCGAAAGCAGCCCGCAGTTCGCACTGCCAAGGAAGGCCGCGCCCGCGAGCTCTACCAGCGCGGCATGCGGCGCCTGGAGCAGGGGCGCTACGCGCAGGCCCAGCAGGATCTCGCCGGCGCGCGCGAGCTCGCCCAGAAGCCCGAGTACGCCGCTGCGGAGAAGCGCGCGCAGCAGCTGCTCGGCGCCACGCGTGCGCGGGCGCTCATCCGCAAGGCGCGCACGCTGGCCATCGCCGAGCCCCGTGAAGCCTTGGCGCAGCTCGAGGAGGCCATTCGACTCGAGCCCGCGCGCGCATCCACCCACCTCGAGGCCGCCCAGCTCCTGCTCCAGCTCGGCGAAGACCTGCCTCGCGCCGAAGAGCGCCTGGGTGCGGCGATCCACCTCGCGCCGAGCGACACCGTGCCTCGGCTTCACCTGGCGCGGCTCCTCGAGCGCACGGGCCGGATGCAGGAGGCGCTCTGGGCCTGCGATGCCGCGCTGTCGCTGTTCCCCGGCGACGCCGAGCTCCGTCAGACGAGCGAGCGGCTGCGGCGCAAGGTGAGCTCGCTGGCGGCGGTGCGCGGGCGCCGCGCGAGTTGATCGATCCAAAAAGTTCCTGGTTCCTGGTTCCCGGCGGAGCGCTCGGGAATCGACGCGCTCGAAAACCAACCGGGAGCGAGGAACCAGGAACTGATTTCTTTTCGAGGTGCTTGCCCGGCACGCGGCGTGTTCGGCAGAGTCTCGCCATGGCCGTGCGCAAGGTGGGCACCTGCGAAATCACCCGTGAGCTCGGCCGCGGCGGCATGGGCGTGGTCTACGAGGCCGAGCAGCCCATGCTCGGCCGCAAGGTCGCGGTGAAGGAGCTCCCCGCCGAGCTCGCCAAGAACAAAGAGTTCGTCGAGCGCTTCAAGCGCGAGGGCAAGGTGTACGCCTCGCTGCAGCACCAGGCGATCGTGGGCGTCTACGATCTCATCGAGAAGAACGACGCCTACTACCTCGTCACCGAGTTCGTGGACGGCGCCGACCTGCACAAGCTCATGCAGCAGGGCGGCCCGTTTCCGCCGGTGTGCGCGGCGATCGTCGGTGCGCGCGTGGCCGAGGCCCTCGATCACGTGCACTTCCACAAGCTGCTCCACCGCGACATCAAGCCGGCCAACGTGATGCTCTCCCGCTATGGCGAGGTGAAGCTCATGGACTTCGGCATCGCCAAGGACCAGACCGCGGACGACCTCACCCGCGAGGGCCTGCTGGTGGGCAGCCCCAGCTACCTCGCGCCCGAGGTGCTCGGCGGCGAGCGCAATGACGCTCAGAGCGAGATCTGGGCGCTCGGCGTGATGCTCTATGAGCTCGTCACGGGGCAGAAGCCGTTCACCGGCAAAGACCAGGGCTCGCTCTTCCTCGCCATTCGTCGCGGGCGCTTCCCGCCGGTGCGCGGCGTGGCGCCGAACGTGCCCAGTCGCTTGGCGAGGGCGATCGAGCGCTGCCTCCGCGTGAAGGCGAAGGATCGTTGGCGCAGCGCCGCCGAGCTGGGCGCAGAGCTCGACATCTGCGCGGGCCGCTTCCTGCAGAACTTCCATCCGCAAGCGCGGCTCTTGAGCTTGATGGAGCAGCGCGGCTACGGGTTGCCCGTCGACAACCGCACCGCCATCGATGCGGGCTCGCTGATCATCACCATCGACGAGGACTCACGCTCGATGCCCGCGCCCACGCGCTCGGCGGCGGAGCGTTGGGCCCGTGCGCTGGCCGCGACGGTGCTCGCCATGGCGGCTGCGTGCGCGGGCGTCGCGTACTGGCTGCACGTGAAGTCCTGAGATCCAGACATATCTCGATGTAGGACTTCAGTTCTGGCGCCGCGGCGAAGTTCTGCTCTGCCCGAAGCGCGAATCCAGCCCGACTGTGCGCCGTGCAGCGACGTCGAAGATCACGCGCTGCGTTTTGAAGGGCGCGTGGGTAACTCCGTAGCATTCGGGTTCGTCCAACCAGGGGAGCCCCGACATGCCGATCATTCTCCTGGTCCACGCATCCCGCGAGCAGTCGGATCCGATCGCCCAGGCGCTGACGAAAGCGGGATGGACCGTGCGTCGCCACGCCGATGCGGCGAGCGCGTTGAAGGTCTCTTCGCCGAGCACGCTCGCGGGCGCGCTGATCTCCGAGACGCTCGCCGATGGCCCGGGCTACGCGCTCGTTGACCAGCTGCACGCGCTGCAGCCGCAGCTCCCGGTGGTGATGCTCGCCGCGCCCGGCCCCGCGCTCGACGCGCACAAGGCCTCGCCTGCAGCCGCGCGCGCGTACCTGGACCCCGCGCTCGCGCCCAGTCAGGCGGCCAGCGAAGTGCTGCGCGCGGTGCGGACGCTGAAAGCCAACGCGCGTCCCACGTCGGGCGCCCAAGCGGTGCAGGCGGCGCTCCGCGAGCTCGACGCCCTCAAGCCTTCGACGGCGCGCTTGCCCACGCCGAAAGACGTCCCCAAGGCCGCCGCGCCCAACCCCTTGCACGCCAAGGTGCGCGAGCTCGAGTCGGAGGTGCTCACCCTCAAGCGGGCCTTGCAGGACAAGGACGCCAAGCACGCGCAGGCCGTCTCCGTGCAGGCGGAGATGGTGCGGCACCTGGAGCTCGCGCTGGAGGCGCTCACCGCGGACCTGAGCAACGTCGCCACCGGCTTCGCCCAGCAGCAGGACCGCGCTGGCGTGAGCGAGCAGCGACTCGAAGGCGCTGAGAAGCAGCTCGCCGCCGAGGTGACGCTCGCGCACGAGCTGCGCAAGGAGCTCGGCGAGGCGCGCGGTCAGCTGCTCGCGGCCGAGCTCGACAACCTGGGGATGCGCGAGGCGTTGACCCGCGCGGTCACCGACGCGAGCGCGCTGCACGAGCGCGCGCTCCTCGCCGACGGCCAGCGCGACGAGCTCATCCGCTCGCTGTCGGCGTCGACGGCGCGGGCCACGCAGCTGGAGAGCGAGCTTCGCGACGCGAGCGCCGAGAAGGCGCATCTGAAAGACGAGCTGGGCCGGCTGAAGGAGAAGCTGCGCCGCGCGGAGGCTGCGCTCGATTCCGGCGCGCCGCGCGTGGCCGCAGCGAAGTAGCGCCGCTCAGTGCGTGAGCGGGATCTCCGCCAGCGCGTAGCGGTTGTTGCCGTCGTTCTTCACCTGGCCCGCGTTGGTGAGCGTCATGCGCGTGTCGTGCTGCGGGTCGTAGAAGCCCATCCACACGATGGCCGCGTTCGACTGCTCGAAGCCGTTGAGCGTCACCGGGAACTGGTCGTGGATCACCTCGCCCGGCTTCCACTGGGTCATGGGCAGCTTGTGGCCCGCGGGCCAGTGGTCGCCGTTGGCGCGCACCGGCTTGCCCTCGGAGTCATCGACGTGCACGAACATCATCTCGTCGGAGTTGATGGTCTGGGTGGCGCGCAGGAAGACGTCCACCATCACCTGTTGGCCGGGCTGCGCGGTGGCCGGCGTGATCTTGTAGGCCACCACCTGGAGCGCGCCGTCGAAGATGGCGCCCGCAGGCTTGGGCTGCTCGTTGTTCGCGGCGGGCATCGGCGTCGGCGCGGGCGTGGGGCTCGCGCTCTGCGACGACGCGGACGAATCGCTCGCCTGCGGCGCCTGCTGCTGGGTGCTGGTGAGCGGGCCGCGGGGCATGCCCTTGTGGGCGTCGGGCGACTCCTCGATGCAGGCGGCGAGGAGCAGCGTGGCGAGCAGGGCGGTCTTTCGCATGGGGGCGTTCTAGCGCCTCGGCCCGGGTGGTGTCAGCAGCGGAGCGGACGACCCGTGCGAGCCGCTTTACTTGGCGCAGACGCGTTTATATAGCGCGCGACATGGCCGACCCCGCGCTTGTGCCTGCCCCCACCACGCCGACCGTCCAGGCGCCTGCCCCGGTGCCGACGCCGCCGAGCGCATTGCCACTTTCCACGCCGGTGTTCGTCGCGGTGGTCATCGCGGTGGCCCTGCTGCTCGTGGTCGTCCTCGCGCGCCTCGGCCGCAAGGCCCCCGAGCTTCCGGCCAAGGAGGCCGAGAAGCTCCCCGCGCCGCCCGAGCGCATCCCCGAGATCCCGCTCGAGCTGCCGCCGAGCGAGGCGCTGCAGAAGGCCGAGGCCGAGCTCGTCCGCCAGCAGGGCGAGCGCGACGGCCTGCGCGCCAAGGGCCTCGACGACAAGAGCGAGGACTTCAAGAAGGCCGAATACCGGGTCAAGAAGGCGCAGGAGTCGGTCGACCGCGAGCGAAAGCGGGTCGAAGCCGAAGCGCGCGCGAAGGCCGAAGCCGAGGCGAAGGCCCGCGAGGCCGCTGAAGCCGCCGCGAAGAAGGCCGCCGAAGAAGAGGCCCAGCGCAAGCGCGTGGAGGCCGTGGCCGGCAAGACGCTCGCCGAGGGCCTGGACAAGACGCGCGCCGGCTTCATGGGCAAGCTGGGCGCGCTCTTTGGCGCCCAGAAGCAGGTCGACGAGAAGACGCTCGCGGAGCTGGAGGAGATCCTCTTCACCGCGGACATCGGCGTGAAGACCGCGACCGATCTCTTCGAGGTCGCGCGCGAGCGCGTGAAGAAGAAGGAGCTCGCCGACGGCGACAAGCTCAAGGGCGCGCTCCGCGGAGAGATCGAGCGCATCCTGGCGCTGCCCGGCGCGGGCGCCATCCCCGCACCTTCCGGCAAGCCGCTGGTGATCATGGTCGTCGGCGTGAACGGAGCAGGGAAGACCACCACCATCGGCAAGCTCTCGGCGCAGTACGTGAGCCAGGGCAAGAAGGTCATCCTCGGCGCCGGCGACACCTTCCGCGCCGCCGCCACCGAGCAGCTCGAGGTCTGGGCCGGCCGCGCGGGCGTGCCCATCATCAAGGGGCTCGAGAACAGCGATCCGGGCGCCGTCGTGTTCGACGCGGTGAAGAAGGGCGCCACCGATCAGGCCGACGTCGTGATCTGCGACACCGCCGGCCGCCTGCACACCAAGGCTCCGCTGATGGAGGAGCTCAAGAAGGTGAAGCGGGTGATGGACAAGGCCGTGGTGGGCGCGCCGCACGAGGTGCTGCTGGTCCTCGACGCGACCAACGGCCAGAACGCCATCGCCCAGGCGCGGCAGTTCCACGAGGCGCTGGGCGTGACCGGCATCGCGCTCACCAAGCTCGATGGCACCGCCAAGGGCGGCGTGATCATCGGCATCTGCGACGAGCTGAAGATCCCCGTGCGCTACGTGGGCGTGGGCGAGGCGATCGAAGACCTGCGCGCCTTCGAGCCTCACGAATTCGTACAAGCCCTCTTCACGTAGGACGATTCACCGGGCTGCCACGTGCGCGCGAGACGGTGGGCGTGCTAGAGCCCGCCCATGCGAACGTTCTCTCGCTCCCTGTTCTGCGCCTTCGTGGCCCTCGCCGCCTGCGGTAAGGACCAGAAGGTCGTCCAGACCAACGCTTCGTCCAATGCGGCGAACGGCTCCGGAACCTCGGGCAGCCACGGCAGCACCGGCGGATCCGAGACCGGCGCCACGGGCGGATCGACGACGGGCAGCAGCGGAAGCCACGGCGCGTCGACGGGCAGCTCGGGCAGCCACGGCTCGACGACGGCCAGCAGCGCAGCGGCGTCGACGGGGAGCAGTGGCAGCAGCGGCACCAGCACCAGCTCCACCGGCAGCAGTGGCGCAACGAGCGGCAGCAGCGGCAGCTCCACCGGCGGGACGACGGGCTCGATCGATCACCTGGTGATCATCGTCCTCGAGAACCACACCTTCGACTCCATGTTCGCGAAGTTCCCCGGCGCTGAGGGCAAGAGCCACTTCGTCTTCGACGGCGGCGTGACCATCGACGCCCAGCCCGCGCCCGACGCGCCTTCGCACGACATGTGCCACGCCCACAGCTGCGCGCTGGCGGACTGGAACAACGGCGCGATGGATGGCTGGGTCAACAACGGCGACCAGCAGCAGTACGGCGACTTCCAGGCCTTCTCGCAGTACGACGGCAGCAGCATCCCGGGCTTCTGGGCCCTGGCGTCGAACTACGGCCTCGCGGACCACTACTTCTCCTCGATGCTCGGGCCGAGCTTCCCCGGGCACACCTTCTTGCTCGCGGCGCAGGCCGGCGGGGCGCTCGACAACCCGAGTGCCAACCTGATCTTCAACAGCCTGCCGCTTTGGGGCTGCGACGATCCCTCCACGAGCACCGTGGATGTGGAGCCCACGACCGGCAACTGCGGCACGAGCGCTCCGTTCCCGTGCTTCAACATCCCCAGCGCGCCGGACACGCTGCAGTCGCAGTACACCTGGAAGTTCTATGGCACCGGACTGAACTTCCTGGGTACGTCGATCGTGTGGAGCATGTTCGACGCCATCAAGCCCATCCACGACGGCTCGGAGTGGGGCAACGTGGTCACCTACGACCAGTTCGAGCAGGACATCCAGAATGGCACGCTGCCGAATGTCACCTGGCTCGTCGACCAGGACCTCAACAGCGGCCACCCGCCGTTCTCCATGTGCTCGAGCGACACCTGGGCCACGCACTACACCAACGACATCATCAACTCGCCGTACTGGGACCACGCCGCGGTGATCATCACCTGGGACGACTTCGGCGGCTGGTACGACCACGTGCCGCCGCCCACGCAGTACGGCTGCGACCTCACCCACCCGTACGGACTCGGCTTCCGCCTGCCGGCGATCATCGTTTCACCCTGGGTGAAGCACGGGGTGTTCCACGGCGTGACCGAGCAGGCGAGCATCCCGCGGCTCATCGAGGAGCTCTTTGGCGCGCCGGGCGCCGTGGGCACGCTGCACCGCCAGGACGCGCGCGCGCGCGACGACGTGGCCGGCTCGCTCCTCGACGCCTTCGACTTCAGCCAGCAGCCGCTCCCGGCCAACCCGGCGACCGAGAGCTGCCCCTAGCGATCAGGCAGCCAGGATGCGCCGCGCGCCGTAGACCGCGTCCACCAGCGGGGCAGCGCTGCCCTCGCCGAGCGCGCCCACGTAGAGCGTGCGGTCCATGAAGCGGAAGGGCACGTGCGTCACCTTGCCGTGCGTCGCGTGGCGGCGCGCGTGGAGCAGATTTGCCGCCAGCGCCCGCGCGTCCACGTCGTCGTTGCTCGAGGCGCCCACCAGGAAGCCCAGCTCGTCGGCGACGATCATCGCCGCGTAGCCGCCGCGCGCACGGCAGGCATCGAGCAGCAGGGTGAGCGCCTGGACGGGGGCGTCCGAGCGGCGGTTGCGGCGGTTGGTGCGATCCATTCCGGGCTCCTTGGGCGCCGCGTTCGGGGCGCCTGTAGCAGTCTGTTGCCGACTTTTTCGCGCTCGCAATTTTTCGGCCGCTCGCTCGGCTTTCCCTTGCGGCCGAACGCGGTAGTCTCGGACTCGCTTCGATGAACGAGAGCGTCCTTCTTCTCTTTGGTGGTCTGGCCGTCTTCGTGCACGGGCTCTCGCAGGCCCGCGAGAGCCTGCAATTGCTCGCCGGCGACCGGCTGCGCTCGCTCATCGCCGCGTTCTCCTCGAACCGCATCTTTGGGCTGGTGCTCGGCGCGGCGGTCACCGTCATCCTCCAGAGCTCCACGGCCACCACGACCATCCTCGTGGGCTACTGCGCCAGCGGCCTGTGCACGCTCGAGCAGGCCATGGCGGTCATCCTCGGCGCCGACGTGGGCACCACCGCGACCGTGCAGCTCGTCTCGCTGCAGGCGCGCTCGGCGGGGTTGGTGCTCGCCGCGGCGGGCGTGGCCGTGCGCTACGCGAGCAAGAAGAAGCGCAGCCAGTACGTGGGCCAGGCGCTGCTCGGCCTAGGCCTGCTCTTCTTCGGCATGGAGCTCATGCGCAGCGGCGCCAAGCCCCTCGCGGCCATGGGCGCGGCGCAGGTGGTCACCAGCTACCTCTCCGGTCACCGTGTGGCGGGCGCATTCCTGGGCGCGCTGCTGACGCTCTTCCTGCGCTCGAGCGCGCCCACCCTCGCGCTCACCATGGCCCTCGCCGACGCCGGCGCGCTGGATCTCTGGGGCGCGCTGCCGGTGCTGCTCGGCGCCAACCTGGGCACCACGGTGAGCCCGTTCGCGAGCGCCGTGGACCAGGACACCGAAGGCAAGCGCGTGGCGCTGGCGCACCTGCTCTTCAAGGCCATCGGCGTGGTGGTGGCGCTGCCGCTGCTCGGGAAGTTCGTGCACCTGGCCGACGTCTCCGCCCCGCAGATCGCCCGGCAGATCGCCAACGCGCACACGCTCTTCAACGGCGCGCTCGCGCTCGCGTTCCTGCCCACGCTGAACCTGGGCGCGCTCCTTTTGCGCAAGCTCTACAAGCCGCCGGAGACCAAGCCGCGCTTCCGCCCCAAGTTCCTCGATCCGCGCGCGCTGGAGACCCCCGCGCTCGCCTTCGGCCAGGCCACGCGCGAGTACCTGCGCATGGCGGAGATCGTGGGCGAGATGCTGAAAGATTCGCTCGAGGTGTTCCGCCACCAGGATTTGCAACTGCTCGCCAAGGTGGAGGCCCGCGACGATCAAGTCGATATATTGAATAGAGAAATTAGATTTTATCTCGCGCGCATGGGCCAGGACATGATGTCGCCCGAGCAAGCCGAGAAGCAGATGACACTCATCACCCTCACCGCGGACCTCGAGAGCGTGGGCGACATCCTGAACCGCAACCTGCTCGCCATGGGCCGCAAGAAGATTTCCCAGGGGTTGTGGTTCAGCGAGGACGGCTGGAAGGAGATCGAGGACTTCTTCTTCAAGGTCATCGAGAACTTCGAGCTCGCGGTGGCCGCGTTCTCCACCGGCGACGAGGAGCTCGCGCGCAAGGTGCAGCGGCACCGCGTGCGGCTCGCAGAGATAGAAGACAAGCTCAAGCAGGCGCACATCGCGCGGCTGCACAAGGGCCTGCGCGAGTCGCTCGACACCAGCTCGATTCACCTGGATCTGCTGGCGGCGCTGCGGCGCATCAACGGGCTGCTCTCCAACATGGCCGACGCGGTGGTGCGTGAGCGAGATCCGGCGGCCAAGCTGGCGGCGGAGTAGCGCGTGGCGAGCGCGGCCAGAGTGGTCCTCTTCGACCTCGATGGAACGCTGCTCCGCACCGGCGGCGCGGGCCGGCGCGCCATGGATCAAGCGCTGCGTGAGCTCGGCCTGGCGGATGGCCTGGGCGCGATGCGGCTCGATGGCATGACCGACCGGGCCATCGTGCGCGAGGCCGCGGTGGCGCACGGGCAGAGCGTGGAGCTGGCGTTCGTCGACGCCGTGCTTGCGCGCTACCTGGTGATCCTGGAGGGGAACATCGCCGCGTGCGCGGAGTACGTGGTGCTGCCGGGCGTGTTCGACGCGGTGCACGCGCTGCGCGCGCGCGGGCTGCTGGTGGGCCTGGGCACGGGCAACGTGGAGCCGGGCGCGCGCATCAAGCTGGAGCGCAGCGGCCTCAACGCGCACCTGCCATTCGGCGGCTTCGGCTCCGACGCCGAGGATCGCGCGGAGCTGTTGGCCGCGGGCGTGCGGCGCGCGGAGGAGCTGCTCGGACAATCGCTCGCGCCGGACGCCGTGTGGATCGTGGGCGATACGCCGAAGGACGTCACGGCGGGCCGGCGCATCGGCGCGCGCGTGCTGGCGGTGGCCACGGGGCACTATTCGGTCGACGCGCTCCGCGACACGGGCGCAGATGTCGTCGTGCCGGATCTCGCGCATCCCGATGCGTGGCGCGGGCTCGGCGCCTGATCACTGGCCGGGATCGAGGGCGAGTACCGGTTGCTCGAGGCCGGAGCCCACGATACCCAGGTCGAGCCAGCCGTTGCCGTTGAGATCGCCCACCGCGATATTCGGCGGCTTGGCGCCGAGGAAGCCATCGGCATGGCCGGCGAGGACCGGAGACGCGCTCATCCGACCGGCGTCCGGGTACAGGAAGAACGCCCGCACCACGCCGTAGCCGAGGGAGTTGTCCTTGGTATTGGCGACGAGATCCGGCACGCCGTCGCCGTTGAGATCCACGAGACGCATGGTCCGGATGTACTCCTCCTCCGTGCCGCTCCCGTTATCCTCGAGGAGCCACGTGGGCTGGAAGGCGCCGAGCTCGGTGGCGGTCTCCAGATGCTGCTGGCCCATGAGAATGAAGGGCGCGCCCGTGTCGGCATACGGCGTTGCCGTGATGAACAAGTCGTCGAACGGGTCGTTGTCGAGGTTCCCGACGGCGACGTCGTTGAGCGCGAAGCTGCCAGTCGACCCCGCGTCGACGATGATCCACGACGAGTAGCCGCCATCGCCAGCGCCCCAGCCGATGGCCGCGTAGTTCTCGTCGCAGGTGCCGACATCGGGTTTGCCGTCGCCGTTGAAGTCGCCCAACACCAGGCCGCGTGCGGGTCCGAGGTCGCCCAGGGGCTGGCGCGGATCGCCGATGAAGTGGCCATCGCCCTGGCCCCGGAAGAGCGTGATGAAGCCGCTGTGCGAGTTGTCGATGGCGACCACGAGATCGGTCTTGCCGTCGCCGTCGAAGTCCGCGGCGCGGAAGCGATCGAAAAAGAACTGCTGGCCTTGCGTGGCGTCGATGTTGATGGGCGCGTCGAGGCCCGCGTCCGGCCAGCAGCGAATCACGCTGATCAGCGCATCCTCGCCGGCGGAGACGATCGCCGTGCCGCCGCCATCCACGGTGAGCGAGATGATCTCCAGGCCGCGACCGAAGCCGCCGTCGACGGGCAGGGGCATGAAGATTTGCTTGGTGTACCCGCCATCGCCGTCGCCGAGGCGCACTTCGAGGATGGCCTCTGAGTCCTCGAGGAAGTCGACGTCGTAGATGTTGAACCGCGTGACGATGTCGACCTTGCCGTCGCCGTCGACATCACCGAGGGCCACGTCGCCAGGGGAAGAGTCGTCGTAGATGCCGGTCGTTCCGGTGTTGCCGCCGAGCGTGGAGCCCGTTGTTGCGCTGGTGCCGTTCGTTGCGCTGGTGCCGTTGTTCGAAGTCGTGGCCGACGTGCCGGTGTCACTGCCGTTGCCGCTGCCCGACGTCGTGGCTCCGTTGCTGCCCGTGGCGCCGGTGGGGTGGCTGGTGGCCGTCGTGCCGCCGTCGCAATCCGCGCCGCTGTTCGGATCGCAGGCGAAGACCTTGCCCGACGTGTCGAACGAGAGGCAGCCGCACGCGAAGAGCGCCGCGGCGATGAGCATGCTCGCGCGCATCAGAAGCTTCCTCGCGCGGCGACCATCGCTCCGCCCGGCGTCGGCGCCATGGCCACCGGCGGCGCGTCGTGTTGCAGCAGCTCCCAGATGCCGAACGCGGCCGCACCCGCGCCGACCACGGCCGCGCCCCAGCCGACGGGGTAGAGCGTTCCGGCGGTCTGGTACTGGCTGCGGGTCACCGTGGGCGCGCCCGCATTCGGACCGCCGGGCTGCTGATCATCCACTGCGCCGTGCACGCCGCTCGAATAGACGATGCAGCCCACGCCGCCAGCGACGAGCACCGCGCCGCTCACCAGCAACGCCACGGGCAGCGCGCGGCTCGGCTCGGGAGCGGTCGTCGTTGTCGTCGTCGTCGTGGTCGGGCCATCTGCTGGCGGCGGCGTCGGGTACGGCGAGGGCGCGGGAGCTGCGTTCGCGGTCGCGGAGTTGCTCTTCGCGGCGCCGTACAGCTGCGGCACGAGCGTCTCGGTCGTCGTCACCAGGTCGTCCGGTCGTCCCTCGACCTTGTCCACGGCAGAGCCCAGCACGCGCGCGTGGCGCACGTCGATGCGGCGGAGCTCGAGGATGTACGTGGAGCCCACCTGCGCCAGCTGACCGACGATCATCTCGTCGGCGCCGAGCGCGCCGCCCAATTCGCTGATGCAGTCGGAGTCGCTGCTGCAGCCGAGCCGCGCGCGCGACGTCTGAAGCCCCACGAGGGCGCGCGCGTCGCCCATGGACATCACTTGCGTGTTCTTGTCCTCGGCCTTGCGCACCGCCTCGGGCAGCACCAGGCCCAGGCTCTTGGCGACGGCAGGGTCCACCCGGCCGGTGGTCTCGATGTCCATCACCACCACGCGCTTGTGCGCGGGCCGGACCTCGGCGGTGGCTGTCCAGGAGGCGAGGAGCAGCGGCAGCGGCAACATCCAGGAACCTCGAGCAAGCCCCGAACGCTAGCAGACGTGCAGCTCAGGGCCCTTGCAACATCTGCGAGGGATCCACGCCGTTCTGCATCATCTGCATGAGCTGCGGCACCATCTGCTGCATGAGCGCGCGGTCTTCGGGCGACATCTTCATGCCGGTGACGCCCTCCACGAGCTTGCCCATGTCGAGCTGGCCCAGGTCCTCGTCGCCGTGGCTCTCGAGGAACCAGCGGTCCTTGAGCGCGAGCAGCTTCTTGGCGCGATCCGGCGCGACGTCGGTGGCCGCGAGGACGAAGTCGTAGGGGCCGGCCTCGCTGAAGCGGAGCTTGTCGGCGTAGTGGCGCATGGCCTTGTCGAAGGTGGCGTCGCCGAGCAGCTTGCGGAGCGCGCCGAAGAACATGGGCGCCTTGCCGTACACCAGGCCGGCATACTGCAGCGGTGAGTCGAACTCGTCGGTGGCGCGATCGCAGGCGCCGTCCTTCTCGCCGGACATGCGCATCATCTGGAAGTTGATGGCCACCATGTCGGTGAGCGCCTCGGTGCCGGCGGCTTTGCCGCGCTTGGCCTCCACGTAGAGCGCGGCCGAGTACTGCGCGAGCGCCTCGTCGACGGCGGGGTGGCGGTGCGGATCCGATCCGACGATGGAGCTCCACCACTGGTGCGCGACCTCGTGCGCGACGGTGAACTCCATCATCTTGTCGGAGATGCCCACGTTGCTCTCGTGGCTGCCCAGCTTCTGCTGCGGGCCCATCAGAGCGCCCAGCGAGCCGAAGCTCTGCTGGGTCCGGTACACCATGTTCGCCACGCCGACGACGGTCGGGTACTCGATGCCGCCCGCGCCATCGAGGAGCGGCTGCTCCACCACGGAGAAGTCCGTCCACGGGTAGGGGCCGAAGCGCTTGCCCAGCTCGGTGAGCGCGCGCGAAGCGACGCCGAGCGCGATCTTGCCGTTGGCCTCGTCGCCCTCGAGCGTGTACGCGCTCACGGTGATGCCGCCGGCCTTCTCGGTCGTCACCTTCCAGGTGCCCGTGTAGATGGGGAAGTCGCGGACCGCGGCCGAGGCGAAGGTGAAGCGCTTGCCGCCCGAGGGCGTGGCCTCCTCACCCACGCGCGCGCCGCCCGCGACGACCTGCACGTTCGCCGGAACCTCTGCGGTGAAGAGGTAGTTCGAGGTGTCGTAGCTGGCCACGTCGCCCACGCCCGAGGGCGGGCCGAGGTCCACCTGCCCGCCGAAGTGCGCCGCGAGTTGAGGAAACATTCCGGTTAACGACATCACTCCCTGCGCCGAGCCGAACGCGCCGTGATCCGTCGGGCCGCCGCCGTGCGACTGGATCATGCCCAGCTGCGCGTTCATGGCTCCGGCGCCGCTCACCGCCTTCTCGTTGAGCTCCGGCACCGTGCCCGAGAACTCCAGATCGACGGCGGCCACCGTCCCCGCGGGCAGCGGCGGGTCGAAATTCACGTGCAGGATGGTCGGCTCGGAGTCTGCGGCGAGCGTGCACGGCTGGTTCGGGCAGGTGGTCTTGCCCACCTCGACCTGCGGCTTTCCCGCATTCAGATAGGTCGCGTTGTTGAAGAGCCGGAGCACGAGCTCTTTGGTCTCCACGGTCACGGGAACGCGCAGCTGCTCCTGGCCCTTGAAGCTGTGCGTCGCGGGATCGATCGTGGCCACCACGCGGTACAGGGGCAGCGTGCCCAGACCGTGCAGCTTGGTCTGCAGCGCGGGCCGCTCTTTCGACTGGATGCTCTGCAGGAGCACGTCGAGCTCCGCGGGGCTGGCGGCGCTCGGTGCGGCGGGCGTCGCGTCGGCCTTGGGCGGCGCGGGCTTTGATGGGGCCGGCTTCGCGGCGGCGAGCGCGGCGCAGAGGAGCAGGTGGACCATGTGCAGAGCAACCCACGCCGGATGTGCGGGCGTCAAGCGCGGGAACTTTGTTTTGCGCGGCACGGGAATGGGTATGCTTTCCGCCATGCGCAAGACGCCTTTCCTGCTCCTCCTGCTCACCGCCTGTCCGCACCAGGTGCCGCTGCCCAAGGGGCCGTCGCAGCCGGTGAGCTATCGACTGCTCGCCGAGGCGCCGGAGCTGGAGACGTCGGCGCGCACCGAGCAGCGGCCCGACGTGTTCGTGCGCACCGACCAGTTCGATCACACGCCGGTGGTGGTGGCCAAGGGTGAGGCCGGGCCGCTGTCGCTGCAGGGCGGCCGCGCGCAGCTCTGCGCCGACGAGGCCTGCACCCAGGGTATCAGCGTGGACAACTTCATCCTCTTCGAGGTGGTGGAGCCCTCGGGAACGATCAAGCACCGCTTCGCCGTCGGGTACCACTCGGGGCTCACGGTGGAGAACCAGGAGCCCGACAACGTCGGCGCCAACTCCTTCAACTTCGACCCCGGGCTCGACGTGACCGCGCAGCTGCCGGCGGAGTCCGAGTTTAGCCTGCGCGCGACGGCCCTCGACTACGGCGGCGTGGGCCGGGTGTCGAATGTGTTCCTGCGCGTGTCGCCGGTGTCCGAGCGGACGCCGTCGGACGACGAGCTCAAGTCGCGCTAGCCCATGTCGCTCGCGCTGACGCTGCGAACGGCGACGGCGCGGCCGCTCGCGGGCGACGACGCGGCGATCCTTCAGGCGCTGCTCGTGCGCTCCGCCGCGTACTTTCGCGGCGCGGATGGACGTGCGCCGAGCAAGCACGCCGCGCTCGAGAGGATCTCCGACGCGCTCGGCGACGCGCAGGTCGCGCTCATCGGGCTCTTTCGCGGCGAATCATTGGTGGGATTTCTGGAGCTGCGCCTCGACGAGCCGCGCGAGCACGACGCGACGATCGTGCTGCTGCTGCTCGAGCCCGCAGAGCGTCGCAAAGGCTTGGGGCGCGAGGTGGTGGAGGCGCTCGTGTCGTCGCTGTCGAAAGCGGGGACGCGCGCGATCCACCTCGGCGTCCAGGACCACGAGCATGGCGCGCGGGCGTTCTGGGAAGCGCAGGGCTTCGTCGACGACGGCCGCGACGAGGGCGTGACCCGCTTCGTGCGCAAACTCTGAAGGGTGTCAATGAGCCTCCGCGTCGACCTCTATCCCATTCAGCTCGCGACGCTCTCCGCGCACCTGCGCGGGCGGGCCGGCGACGCCCAGGCGCTCGCAGCCGAGCTGAAGACGAAGCTCCCCGCGCTCGATCCGGCGATCGTCGAGGCGCTGCTGGGAGGAACCCTCGGGCCGTCGACGATGCCCGTGGAGAGCGAGCCTTTCGCCTCGCTGATGTGCCGGCTGGCCTATCGGGTGCGCCCGCCCGAGCCGCCCGTGCTCTTCGACCTCGGCGGACTTTGGAATGCGCTGGCACAGCTGAGCGGCGACGGCGCGTTGGAGGGGGAACCTGCGCACCTCGCCTCCTTCCTGCTTGGCGGCCGGCCGATGGTTGGCGTTCAAATCGATTCGGCCTGGAGCTCGTACGCATGGATTTCGAGCGGGGAGCTCGACGCCTTCACCGTACTCCTCGACCGCGCGGAGCCCATGGCCAAGTACGATGTCTCGCAAGCGCGTCCCTGGCTCGCCGAGGTTCGTCGGCGCGAGCTGGAGATCTTCGTCGCCGTCGGCTGAGTGGACGTCAGTAGTGGATGCCGATGTTGGCCTGCGCGGCCCACTGGTTGCCGTGGACGCTCTCGTTGGTGACGAGCGTGTTCGACAGGTTTGCCAGGTAGTCGCCGCGCAAGCCGAACGTGGCCACGCGATCGATCAAGAAGTTCGCGCCCACGCCCATCGGCACCTGCGCGCCGCCGCCCGAGGTGTAGAGCGGGCTGTTGGTTTCGGTCACGGTATAGAACGCGCCGCCAAACCCGCCAGCGACGAAGGGCTCGATGATCATGCTGCTGTTCGCGCGGAACGGCGCGGCGAGCTTCAAGTCTCCGCTCAACGAGGTGGTGGTGATGCCTTCGTTGGTGGGCAGCCGCGGGTCGTCGAAGGTGTTGTGCGCGCCGAGGTACGTGACCTCCACGCCGATGTTCTGCGTGAAGTTGTAGACGCCGCGCGCGTTCCAGCCGACGCCGGTGTTGGTGCGATCGCCGAGGTCGCCGGTGAAGTTGGAGACGCCCATGCCGGCTTCGGCGCCAATGCGTGACGCCCCGTCGCTGCCCGAGGCGCCGACCGAGGCCTGTGCCTGCGCACAGAGCAGGAGAGCGGCCGCTCCCACGCTCCAGATGCTCATTCGACGAGCGTTCATGGCCAACCTCCTCAGGCGCTCGAATCTGCCTTCGGGCTGCGACAGCAACCCACGCAGTACGGTTAGGAACTGCACAGGCGTGGCCACAAGGCTCGGACGGCCAAGCGAGCGCTTGATTGAAGCCGAAATGTTAATTCACGCTTCGGTTAAGTCCGCTCGAAACCGTAGGCGCGCTCCACCTTGCACACCCGGAGCTGGAAGCGCGCGTACCACCTCTCGCGGCCGAGGTGCTGGGCCTCGCGGTGCTCGACGACCGCCTTCCACGCGGCGATGGCATCCGTCGAGCTCCAATACGAGACCGTGATCGATCCGCTCGCGTCGCCCGCGTGCTCCAAGCCGAGGAAGCCCGGCTGCTCCTTGGCGAGCGCTTCCATGCGATCGGCCATGGCCGCGTAGCCCTGGTCCGCGTCGGTCCGCTGCGAGGTGAAGATCACGGCCCAGTAGGGCGGCTCGGGCGTCCGGGCGGGATTCACGCAGCCTCCGTCGAGGCCACGTCCACGGGGGACTCTGCCTTGGGCGTGCGCTCGTCGAGCGGGACGATGGGCCGCGCCGAGAGCCAGAGGAAGCGCGAGAAGAGCGCCAGCGCCACCGCCGTGAGTCCACACGCCAGGCCCCACCACAGGCCGGTGATGCCGTGGCCCAGCCAGATGCCGAGCGTGAACGCCACCGGGAAACCCACGCCGTAGTGGCCGACCACGTTCGCCACGAAGGGGAACACGGTGTCGCCGGCGCCGCGGAGCACGCCCGCGCCCACGCCCTGCACGCCATCCGAGAGCTGGAAGAAGCCAGCCACGAAGAGCAGCGGCACGGCCACCGCGAGCACGTCGGGGTGGTCGCCGTAGAAGCGCGGCAGCCAGTGCGGCGCGAGCAGGAACGTCACCGCGCCCGTGGCCATCACCACCGCGCCGCAGCCGAACGCGACCAGCCCCGATCGACGCACGCCGTGTTGATCGCGCTGGCCCACCGCGCGGCCCACGCGCACCGAGCCCGCGTTGCCCACGCCGATGGCGACGGAGAACGAGAAGCTCGCCAGGTTGAGCGCCAGGTTGTGCGCGGCCAGGCTGGCGTCGCCGAGCCGCGCCGCGAGGAGCGTCACCAGCGCGAAAACGCCCACCTCTGCGGCCATCTGCAGGCCGATCGGCAAGCCGACGCGAAGCGCGCGCCGCAGATCCTCCGCCACGGGACGCCGCGCGGTCTTCTCCATCGGCCCGTCTTGGAGGTTCGCCGCGGCGTACGCCACGATGCCCAGCTGGAGCAGCGTGCCGATCGTCGTGGCGATGGCCGCGCCCGGCGCGCCGAATGCGGGCACGTGGCGCAGGGGGCCAGCCCACGCGGGCAGGCGCTCGCCGCCGCGCACCAGCACCAGGTCGAGCCCGAGGTTGAGGATGTTGCAGGCGATCGTCGAGATGACCATCGGCCGCGTCACGCCGTGTGCTTGAAGGAACGCGCGCACCGCCGCGAAGACGAGCAGCGCGGGCATGCTCAGCATGCGCCAGCGCAGGCAGGTGAGGGTGAGCGCGCCGGTCTCGACGGGCACCTTCATCGCCTGCATCAACGCGGGCGCGCCGAGCAGGAGCAGGTCGAGGACGATCGCCGCTGCGAGCGCGAGCCACACGCCCTGCCAGAGCAGCTTTCGAGCGCGGGGCTTTTCACCTGCGCCGAGTGCTTGCGAGACGAGCGGGTCGAGCCCCATCACCGCGCCCAGACCGAGCACGGCGACGAAGAAGAAGGTGCTGGTGGCGAGCCCGATGGCGCCGAGCGGGCGCGCGCCGAGCGTGCCGACGACAGCGACGTCCACGAGCCCCATGCTGGTTTGACCCGCCTGCGCCGCGGCGATGGGCAGGGCGAGGCGCAACAACGCGCCGACTTCTCGGCGGAGGGGGCTCTCGGAACTGGCTGCCATGGTCGGGGTGACGCCGCCTGCTCGGGTTACTGACGCGCAGCATAAGCGCGGACCGGTCGTGGCGCTGAGGAGTCGGCACCAGCACCCATTTGGCTCGGGTCAGTGGCTGGGGGCTGGGGGCTGGGGGCTGGCGGATTCCTGGGCGCGCAGCCACGAGTCCAGCTCGGGGAAGACCTCGTCGGGGGCGAAGCGGCCGAAGATGAGGTCGCCGTGGCCGTAGTCCTGCTTGTCGCCGCGCGCCTTGCCGAAGAGCACCAGCGCCTTCTGCGCCGCGCCCACGTCGCCCAGCGCTTCCTCCATGGCCTTCGGCGGCGCGAGGACGTCCAGCGTCCCGCCCATGAGCAGCACCGGACAGCGGATGCGCGAAAGCCCCGCACGCAGATCGGTGTGGTCGGCCAGGTCCCAGGCGTTGCGCGAGAACCACGAGGCGAATTGCGCCAGCAGCTTCTTCGACGAATCTGCGAGCACGTTCCACGCCACGCGGCGGTAGAGCGCGGGGTCCATGTTCTGCGGGTTCACGGCCACGTCGGAGAAGGGCAGAGGCACCACGCCCAGGTACGGCGCGATGAGCCGCGCGCTCCAGCGGTTGTGGATGCGCCCCAGGAGCGCGAGGTGCACCGAAGCCGCCAGCACCCGACCCAGCAGCGGCCGGTGGAACTCCCAGCGCGTGGGCGAGCCGAGCGCGGCCACGCCCGCCAGCGACGCGCCCGCAGGCAGCTCCGCCAGCGCAAGCCCGATGAGCCCGCCCATCGAGTGGCCAATCCAGATCGCGCTCGCCCGGCCCGTCGTCCGCTGCGCGAGCTGGACGACGGCGGGCGCGTCGCGGAGCACGAAGTCGTCGAAGGTCCAGTCGTTCTTGTTGCGGCCGGGCGGCGGGCGGTGCGAGTCGCCGCAGCCGCGCAGATCCAGAACGAAGACCTCGTTCCCCCGCGCGCGCAGAAAGCCCGCGAGCGAGTTCCGCCCGGGCAAGCTCATGTTCAGCCGGTTGGCCGAGAGCCCGTGACAGAGAATCACCGGCGGCCGAGCGCTCGGCGTTTCGGGCTTGTAGTGGGCCACCGCGAGGCGCCAGCCATCGGAGGCGACGGCTGTCAGGAGCGCGTCGGAATCCGCACGCTCCCGGTACACCCAGCTCCAGAACGCGAAGTGCGCGACCACGGCGAGCGTGATGCCGATCGCAATCCACCCGACCCAGGGCAAGTGCGCCATGAACCTGCTTATATCGGCCCAGAGAGGGCGTTTGCGCCACGTTTTGAAGGTTGCTACGGTCAAATCTGGCCCCGCCAGGGTGGCCTGTGCGGGCCTGCGGCACGGCGGTTGCTCGAGGGAGAGTCGGGCTGTGGAGCGGCTGGCGTGCTTGGCCGCGCAGCACGAAGGGGAGCGGCGCCGATGAAGATCCGCAAGCTGATGTTCGTGCTCCCGAACCTGTTCACGGTGAGCAGCATCTTCTGCGGGTTCTACGCCATGACCCTGTGCACCGGCGCGGCCACGCCGACGCACCTGTACCAGGCCGCGCTCTCCATCTTCTTCGCCATCTTCTTCGACGGCTTCGACGGCCGCGTGGCCCGCCTCACCAAGACCCAGAGCGACTTCGGCGTGGAGCTCGACTCCCTCGCCGACGTCTGCAGCTTCGGCGTGGCGCCGGGCCTCCTGGTCTACAAGTGGGCGCTCGAGCCGCTGGGAATCTGGGGCCTCTTCGCCTCGTTCGCGTTCGCGGCCTGTGGCGCGCTGCGCCTGGCTCGCTTCAACGTGCTCGCGCACCGGAATCACGCGGGCAGCTCGCGCTACTTCGTGGGCCTGCCCATTCCGCTCGCGGCGGGCATGGTGATCTCGCTGGTCATCGCCCACCACATGGTGCACGGCGAGGCGACGATGGACGCGCACGTGCCCATCGCCATCGTGGTCCTCGCGCTCGCGCTGCTGATGGTGTCGACGGTGCGCTACCGCACCTTCAAGGACGCGCGCCCGAGCAAGAAGAGCGCGCTGGTCTTCATGCTGGTCTGCGCGCTGGGCGTGATCGTGGCCACGCAGCTCAAGCCGGCGTACGTGCTGGTGGCCTACTTCAGCGCGTACCTGGTGATGGGGCTCATCGAGAGCGTGGTCACGTTCCCCAAGCGGCGCAGCGAGGCGCGGGCGGCGGCTGCCGCAGCCGGTACGACTGCGGCGACCGCAGCGGTGGACGCCGAGGACGAGCTCGCCGACGACGAGGACGACGACGAAGACTCCGTCGACGAGGAAGAGTACATCTGAGCTCGCGCGCTCCCGGCAGCGGTTGAAGCGCGAAGACGAAAATGGCCAACCAGAAGCAGAAGCACTACACGCCGCCGACGCGCGCGCTCGACTGGGCCGGCGTCGCCGTGGCCACCGCGGGCGGCGCGGGATTTTTTCCCATCGCGCCCGGGACCGCAGGGACCTTGGTCGCCGTGCCCATCTATTGGCTGACCGCCGACGTGCTGCACTGGCCGTGGTGGGCGCACGTGGCGCTCTTCCTGGTGCTCACTGCGGTGGGGATGCTCGCCGCCGAGCGCGTGGGCAAGCCGGTGTTCCACGCCAGCGATGCGGGGCAGATCGTCATCGACGAGGTCGTGGGCTACCTGCTCACGGTGATGCTGGTGCCGTTCTCGTGGAAGGCGGCGATCCTCGGGTTCTTCATCTTCCGCGCGCTCGACATCTTGAAGCCGTGGCCCGCGAGCTGGTTCGACGCCAAGGTGCACAACGGCTTCGGCGTGACCATGGACGATCTCTGCGCGGCAGCGTGGGGACGCGTGCTGCTCGGGCTGATTCTGCATTTCTGGCCCTGACGAAATTGCATCGGGATTGACGATGCATTTCACCGGCCGCACCGCCGACGGCAAGCTGCAGCCGTTCGAGGAGCGCTTCGAGCGCATGGTCCAGTGGAAAGCGCGCAAGGGGCCGGGCGCCAGCCGCGCGGACCTCGAGAAGAAGACCCGCGCATACATGGCCAGCATGCCTGCCTGGAAGGACCACCCGAAGCTCAAGGCGTAGCGCTTTCGCCCGCGCGGCCGCTGTGGCAGAACCCTCGCCGCATGCGCGTGGAGATCCTCTGCACGGGCAACGAGCTCCTCGACGGCTCCGTCGTGGACTCGAACTCGGCCTGGCTCGAAGCCAAGCTCTTCGAGCTCGGGCTCGAGGTCGCCGAGAAGCGCGTGGTCCCTGACGACCTCGGCGTGATCACCGCGGCCATGCGCGAGATCGCCGCGCGCGCGGACTTCTGCGTCACCTCCGGCGGGCTCGGCCCCACGCCCGACGACCTCACGGCCGAGGCGCTCGCCAACGCCGCGGGCGTGCCGCTCGTGGTCGACGCGCACACCACCGAGCGGCTGCGCGCGTGGATGCAGTCTCGAGGGCGCGAGTACGGGCCGGCGCAGTCGCGGCAGGCGCTGGTGCCGCAAGGCGCGGAGGTCATCGACAACCCTGTCGGCTCGGCGCCGCACCTCCAGATGAAGATCGGCAAGTGCACCTTCGCCCTGCTGGCAGGCGTGCCCCGCGAGTTCCACACCCTCGCCGAGTCGCACGTCATCCCGCGCATCGCCGAGCGCTTCGCCGCGGACACCGGCGAGCAGTACGCCTTCACCCAGCTGCGCTGCATTGGAGTCTGGGAGGCGGACATGGCCTGGGCCGTGCGCGAGCTGCCCAAGTCGCATCCGCACGTGCGCATCGGCACGCGGACCATGGCGCCCGAGAACCACCTCAAGCTCCGCGCCAGCGGGCCCACGCGCCAAGAAGCGCAGGCGCGGCTCGACGCGGCCGTGCGCGAGGCGAAGGACAAGCTGGGCACGCGCGTCTACGCGCTCGGCGACACCACGTTCGCCATGGCCACGCTACAGAAGCTCAAGGCCGAAGGCGCGACGGTCGCGTTTGCGGAGTCCGTCTCGGGCGGGATGGCGGCGTCGCTGCTCGCCGAGGTGCCGGGCGCGAGCGAGGTGCTGAGCGCATCGTTCGTGGTCTACAGCGAGCGCGCGAAGACCGCGTTGCTGGGATTGGATCCGGACTTCATCACGCGTGAAGGCGCGGTCTCCGAAGCGGTCACGCGTGAGCTGGCCCTGCGCGCCCGCGAGCGCGCGAAGACGACGTACGCCGCCGCGTGCACCGGCTGGGCGGGACCGGGCGGCGGCACCGAGCGCGATCCCGTGGGCACCTTCTACGCCGCGCTCGCGACGGCTTCGGGCGTCACCGTCTCGCGCTTCGAGTACCCGCGCGCCGACCGCGAGCGCATCCGCAAGGGCGCGGCCTACGCCTGCCTCGACCTCCTCCGCACGGCGAAACCATGACCACTGCCACACCCACCGCCGCCGCCGATCCCCGCGCGCGCCTACAGGCCTTCCTTGCCGAGCTGAAGACCCCGCTGCTCTTCGCGCTCGGGTGCGGCGTGGTGCTGGCGGTGTTCGCGGGCTCGCGCTTCGGGCACCAGAGCAAGGCGCCGCACTTCGTGTACCAGGCGATGGCGTTCCTGCAGGGCAAGCTCGAGCTCGCGGTGCGACCGCCGAACAACGAAGACTGGGTGCTGCTCAACGGCAAGTGGTACTCGAGCTTCCCCGCGTTCCCGGCGCTGGTGATGGTGCCGCTCGTGGCCATCAACGGCTACCAGTTCAACGACACGAGCTTCACGGTCATCGTCGCGGCGCTGAATTTGGTCTTCCTGTTCCTGGCGCTGCGCGAGCTGACCAAGTCCGGAGACTCCGCACGCAGCGAGCGCGACAACCTCATCCTCTGCGCGCTGATGTGCTTCGGCACGCTGTACTTCTACTGCGCCATCCGCGGCGAGGTGTGGTTCACCGCCGAGGTGATGGGCGTGGGGCTCACCTCGCTGTACGTGCTCTTCGCGCAGCGCGCGCGACGGCCGGCCCTCGCCGGCCTCGCCTACGCCGCGGGCACGCTCACCCGCACGCCGATCATGTTCTCGGTGGTGTTCTTCCTCTGCGAGCTCTTCATCCCGAGCGGCCGGCTCGCCGACATCTCGAAGAAGGTGGAGCCGGCGACGCGCCGCGAGCAGTTCATCAAGCTGGGCCAGTTCGTGGCCGGCGCGCTGCCGCTCGCGCTCTGGCACGCGTGGATGAACTGGGCGCGCTTCGGCTCGCCTGGCGACTTCGGCCACGCGCACCTCTTCAACAACCGCGTCAACGCCGACATCGAGCAGTGGGGCCTGTTCCACCCGCACTACCTCGCGCGAAACATCGTGGCCGCGTTCCTGCTCATGCCGAAGTTCGCGCAGTCGCAGCTCACCTACAACCCGCACGGGCTCTCGCTGCTGCTGACCACGCCGCTCTTCGTGCTCGCGCTGTTTCCCGCCGCGGCAAAGGGTCGCAAGGACCGGGCGATCGTCGCGCTGGCGCTGGCTGCGGCGGCGGTCGCGATTCCCTGGCTCTTCGATCAGACCACACAGCCGCGCTCGCCCTATGAGGCACCGGGGTTCGGCGTGTCGGCCTATTTCATCTTCCTGCTCGTGGCGGGGCGGCTGGTGTGGATGGCGTTCTCGTCGAACGACGACAAGGCCGAGCCGCCGCGGCTGCAGCTCGCGCTGGCGGTGACCATCGCCGCGATGGCGCTGCCCGGGCTCTTCTACCAAAACGACGGCTACGTGCAGTTCGGCTTCCGCTTCTCGCTCGACTGGACGCCATACCTCATCCTCCTGCTCGCCGTCGGCCGCCGGAAGATGGACGCGCTCTGGTGGTCGCTGGCCGCCGTGGGCATCGCGGTGAACGTGTGGGGCGCGGTCGCGTTCCGCGGCTACAGCGACATGTTCCGGTGAGCAAGCCGGCGCTGCCGGTCGTGCTGCGGCCGTTCTTGCCGCTGGTGCGCGCGTGGATCGCGCAGGTCCTCGCCGTCGCCGAGGCGCAGGCCCAGCCGCTGGGGCCGGAGCTGGAGCGCGCGCTCGGTCGACATTTCTCGCCGCAGCTGCTCCAACGCGCACGCCGCGTGGTGTGCGCGCAGCTCCCGCAGCCGCCGGTGCCCACGCTCGGAATCGCGCGGCTGCGCGAGTTCAAGCGCGGCGACTATGCAGGGCTGACTTTGGGCGAGCGCGTCTTCGTGCGCACCGACCACGCCGACGACCCCGGGGTGATGGCCCACGAGCTGGTGCACGTGCTGCAGTGGATTCGCCTCGGCCGGCGCACCTTCGTGGAGCGCTACGCGGCCGAGCTGGTGGCCTTTGGCTACGGCCAGGCGCCGCTGGAGCGCATGGCCTACGCGCACGAGGCCCGCTTCCGCGCCGGCGAGGTCTACGACCTCGAGACCGCGGTGCAGCGCGAGCTCGATGCCTGAAAGCGAAACGGCCGAGCCTTTCGGCCCGGCCGTTCGATGCTGCGGATCCGGATCCGGTCAGATCAGGCCGCGCGCCCGGCGGATCTGCTCGAGCGTCTTGGCGTACTCCACGTCCCACGCCGGCGTGCCCTCCTGGAGGTGCTTCAGGCGGGCGCGGGCCTCGCGCTCAATCTCCTCATCCACGTCGAGGTGCTTCTTCATGACCTCGAAGATCTTCTTCCGGAGGGTGTTGTCCTCGGCGAAGACCTCCTCGACGTTGCGGCTGATGAGCAGGAACTCGATCATCTGGTTGATGATGTAGTCGATGCCCTCGTCACCGGTCTTGAAGCCGCGAACCTCGGCCATCTCGCGCTTGACCTGGTTGAACTTGGAGTGGTCATAGCCGCGGCGCTCGAGCGCCTCGCGGGTGGCCTGGTTCACGCGCTCCTCGTTGGCGAGGTACTCGCGCATGATGGCCGACATGTCCATCTCGGCGTCGGCGATGCGGAGGGTCTCGACTTCGATGTCCCCGTCCTGCATGAGCCGCTGCACGGTCTCACGGGCGATGGTGGGGATGACCTTCGGGTAGAGCCTCATCGCGATTTCCCTTCAAACCCGCCCGCAGAGCCGCGAGCAGCGCGGTTGCTATAGAACACCGGCCGGGGGGCTTCAACGAAATTCCCCCCAGAGCGTGAGATTTTCGGCCTCTTCGAAGCCTCGCTCCCGCGCATCAACAAGTTTGCGTCCGATTCTTGCGTCCGCAAGCAGGAAAGCGTCGGCGCGTCGTTTTTTTTATCCGGTCGCGTCCGGATCAGGCGGCGCGGCTGGATCAGCCGGCGACCGTTCGGGCGGGTGCAGATGAGCAAAGAGGCGTGCCCCGGCGGCCGGTCCGAGCTGCTCCGCGAGCTGATCCGACGTCGCCTCGCGGATGCGCCGCACCGAACCAAAGTGCTTGAGGAGCTGCTTGCGCCGCGTCGCGCCAATGCCCGGAATGGCCTCCAGCTCGCTCGCAAACGAACGCTTGCCGCGCGTCTGGCGGTGGTAGGTGATGGCGAAGCGGTGGGCCTCGTCGCGGATGCGCGCGAGCAGCAGCAGCTCCGGCGAGCTCTGGCGCAAGACAATCGGATCCTTCACGTTGGGCAAGAAGACGCGCTCGGGTGAGCGGGGCGCCTCGGCGGCGTCCTGGCTGACCTGGTGCTCGCGCGCGCGACGGGCACCCGCGTATCCGCGGCCGCGCGAGAGCTCGTCCTCGTCGACGAGGCGACTCTTCGCCAGGCTGCATAGGTCCACGCCGCTGACGCCCGCGTCTTTGAAGGCCGCCACGGCGCTGCCGAGCTGGCCCTTGCCGCCGTCGATGACGATCAGGTCCGGCAGGTCGCGCGACTCGAGGCCGCGCTTGGCCCGACGGGTGAGCACTTCGTAGAGCATGGCGAAATCGTCGGTGCCCTCGACGGTCTTCACTTTGTAGCGCCGGTAGTTCGACTTGTCGGGCTCGCCGTCGAGGAAGCTCACGCCCGAGCCCACCGCGCTGGCGCCCTGGAAGAGCGAGATGTCGTAGCACTCGATGCGCCGCGGCAGCTTGGAGAGCGAGAGCTGCTTCTGCAGCTTGAGCAGCGTGCTCTCTTTTTCTTCGGCGGTGCGCTTCGTCTCGCCGAGCTGCTGCTCCGCGTTCTGCCGCGCCATCTCCACCAGCCGCAGCTTCTCGCCCTTGCGCGGCGCGTAGACCTCGACCTTCTTGCCCTTCTTCTCGCGCAGCCACTCGGCCTTGGCGGCGAGGTCCTCGAGCTCGAACGGGAGCAGGACCTCGTCGGGGATCAGGTTGCCGCCGTCGTAGTAGAGGTCCACGAAGCTGCCGAGCAGCTCTTCGTCCGGAAACTCCTGGCCGCTGAACGGGAACGCGCGGTGCTCCGCGAGCCGGCCGCCGCGGATGAAGAGCACGTAGATGAGAATCCGGTCGAGGTCGCGCGCGAGGCCGAAGACGTCGCGATCCACGAAGTCGGAGGTGATCAGCCGCTGCTTCTCCAGCGAGCGCTCGATGGCGATCACGTGGTCGCGGTAGCGCGCGGCGGTCTCGAACTCCATCTTGCTCGACGCGTCCTTCATGCGCGCGCGCAAGTGGTCGACGAGCTCGGTGTGCTTGCCCTCCAGGAAGAGCACCGCTTCGTCGACGGCCGGCCGGTACTGCTCCGCGGTGAGCTTGGTCCAGCACGGGCACTGGTTGAGCTGGCAGAGCAGGCTCGGACGTTCCTTGCCGGCCATGCGGCGCTCGAACGCGCGATCGCGACAGCTGCGCAAATGGAAGCCGCGGTTCACCAGCCGCAGCGTGTGCCGGATCGACTGCGCCGAGTGGTACGGGCCGAAGTAGCGCGCGCCGTCGTCGGCGATGCGGCGCTGGATCTCGAGCCGCGGATACGGCTGCGACAGATCCAGGCGCAGGCAGATGAAGTTCTTGTCGTCCCGCAGCAGCACGTTGAAGCGCGGCTGGTGCTTCTTGATGAGCTCGTTCTCGAGGAGCAGCGCCTCCTTCTCGTTGCTGACGACCACCACCTCCAGGTCGCCCAGCAGCCGATCGAGGAAGGCCACGAACGCCCGGGTGTCACCCGACCGGGCCTGGAAGTAGCTGCGCACCCGGTTGCGCAGGTTGAGGGCCTTGCCCACGTAGATCACCCGGCCCTGCTTGTCCTTCATCAGGTACACGCCCGGCGAGGTGGGCAGGTGCTCGAGCTTCTCGGCGAGGGCGGCGTTCATGGCGGACGCATGGTTTATAGCGCCACGTTGCGGGGCGCGTCGGCGGATCCCTACCTTTGGCAAGCGGATGGGATGGGCGGGCGCAGGAGGACCAGCGCCGCCGGAACTCCGCGAGCTCCAGCGCAGCTGGGCTCGCGAGCTCGGCGGTGAGCGCGGGTCCGACGGGGTTGGAGGGGGCAGGGGATGGCTGTGCTTCAGACGCGTCTGGCGGCAGCGCTGGCAGCGGCCTGGGAGGCCGAGGTGGTCGCCCAGCGTGTGATGACGGAGCTCGCCGAGCGCACGGAAGACCGCCGCTGCAGGTCGCGGCTCTTGGTGCTCTCGGCGGTGTGCCAGGCGCATGCGTCGCGGCTGCTCGGTCGGCTGGCGAGCATTGGGGCGGGGCCTCTGCCGGTGCCGCCCGACGAGCTCGACATCGCGCCGGATCTCGCCGAGGCCCTTCGGCGCGAAGGCGTCCGGGCGCGCTGCTCTGCGGTGCGCTACGCGCAGGTGGCCGAGGCGTGCCGCAAGACGAACGATCCCGCGGCCGCCTGGGTGTGCGAGCTCAACCGCGCGGAGGAGGAAGACCGCGCGGCCGAGTTGATGGCCATGGCGGAGCGGGCCGCGCAGATCGCGGCGGGAAGCGCGGAAGCGGTTCGTTCCTAGGCGAACGCAGCGCGGTTCTCGCGGACCCAGGTCGCGAAAGCGCGTGGCGCCATGCCCGTGACGTCCTGAACGGTCTTCGTGGGCCGCGGCGGGTGCCCAAACAGCTCGAGGATGGCGTCGGCCATGATCGCGGGCACGCCGCCCTGGATCATGCCCGCGCGTGCGCCCTCCACCGGCACCTGCACGACGTTCACTGGCTTGCCGATCTCCTGCGCGATCGCCGCGACCTGCTCGCGCTGGGTCATCACCGTCGGGCCGCTGAGCAGGTGGATCTTGCCCGCGTGTCCCGGCTTCGTGAGCGCCACCCGCGCCACGGCGGCGATGTCGTGCGGGTCGATGGGCACGCTCTGGCTGTCGACGTGCGACGAGAACACCATCGCCTTGCCTTTGATGGTGCCGGCCCAGCGGAGCGCGTTGGAGGCGAAGTTGTCGGGGCGCAGGAACGTGGTGGCCACGCCGGTCGCGGCGATCGCCTCTTCCATCGCCAGGTGCCAGTTGCCGATGGTGACCTTGGGCGTCATCTCGATCGTCCCGCTGGAGATGGCCACGATGTGCTTCACACCCGCGCGCTTGGCGACCGCTGCGAAGTCGGCGCCCATCTTCGCGAGCTCCGGCCCGGCGTGACCGAGGAAGAACGCGCGCGCGCAGCCTTGAAGTGCGGCCTCGAGCGATGCGGGCTGCTCGAGATCGCCTTTCGCGACCTCGATGCCTGCGCCGAGCGTGGACGCCGCGCGCGCCGGATCGCGGCTGAGCACGCGAATCGCAGCGCCGTCCGCCTGAAGCATCTTCACCAGCGCGTGGCCGATGTTTCCCGTGCCGCCGGTGACGAGGATCTTGTTCGTGCTCATGGATCGCTCCTGGCTACTTCTGCGCGAGCTTGAAGTCGGCCTTGGCCGCCCCGCCCGCGGGGATGGTGACCTGTTGCTCCGTGGGCGCGAGCCGCTCATGCCACACCTTCACGGTGTACGTGCCCGGCGGCAGGCCGTCGATGGAGAACGTGCCGTCCTTGCCGGTGACCGCGAAGTACGGGTTCTCGGAGACGTAGATGAACGCCGTCATCCAGCCGTGCACGTCGCACTTCACCTTGAGCAGCCCCGGGTTCTTGAGGGTGATCGTCTTGTGCGGAAAGCCGGGCCGATCCTGGAGCGGCTGCGCTTGATTGAAGACCGTGGTGTCCTCGCGGTAGCCGTGCGCGTTGTGCAGCACGGGATCGCTGTTGAGCAGCGCCAGCGGCGTGCCCACCGGCAGCGCCTGCACGTGCGGCACGTAGGTGCACCCCTTCTGGTCGAGCGACGCCTCCTTCGGCAGCTCGAGCTTCTTGCCGCTCGGCGCCTCCACCGTCACCACCGCGTTCGCGACCTCTCCCGCCGCCCCGAGCACCAGCGACTCGTCGGCGCCGTTCGCGCCACACGTGCCCGGGTCCTTGGTGCGCTTGAGCGGTGGCACCTCGGGCGCCGGGCCAGCGAGCGTGACCTTGCCCGTGAGCTTGCCGGGGTCCTTGGCGGGCTTCACCTCGTACGCGGCCACCTTGCGGCCGGGGATCGCGAGCTGCTTCTCGAGCTGCGCGGCGGCGCTTCCCTCGGCACGGGCGGAGGCAGCGCAGAGGGTCAGGGCGGCGGCGAGGGCGAGCTTGGACATTCCGGGCTCCAGGTGCGGTGGGTGCGACTTAACGGGAGCGCCACGCGCTGACAAGAGGTCGCCAAGACGCTGGCCTCGCGTAGACTGGAAACGCAGGCTTCCCGAGGAGCTTCCCTGGCCCCGCGCGACTTCAGCCGCTTCGGTCCCGAGCTGCGCCGCGTGCGCGCGGGCGAGCGCTCGAACGACGACGGCGGCAAGAAGGTCTGGCACCAGGCTGGCGCCGAGGTCGAGGTCATCTCCCACGTCGACCCCGACGGCCACGTGACCCGACAGGAGTGCTACGTCGAGGGCGCGCTCGTGGTCTGGGAGCGCGGCAAGCCGGTGACCACGGGCACGGTCCAGGGCGGCGGGCGGGGCTCGGGCATCGCGCCGGCGCAGGGCCTCGTCCAGGACGTCGATCCGTCGGTCGTCGTCGTCGAGGAGGCGCTCAGCATGCTCAAGGCTGCGCCGCCGGGCGACCGCTACCTCGATCACTTCCGCGCGGAGCTCGAGGCCGCCGCCGAAGGCCTCGCCGACGACGAGCTGTCCAGCACCGTGACCACCATGGGCAAGGTCCGGAAGGCCAGCCCGGAGGAGCTCGACGCGCTCTACGGTCCAAAGCCGAACAGCAAGACGCTGCTCCTGGGCGCGCTGGCGGCGGGCGCGGTGGTGGCCCTGGGCGTGGTGGCGCTGCTCCTTCTTCGACGCTGACGGGAACCCAGTACATCGCGTGCGTCGACGCAGCGCGGGAAGGCGAATAGAGTGTCGCGATGGCCGAGCCGTTTGGTCGGTACAGCCTGCTCAAGCGCCTCGCCGGCGGCGGCATGGGAGAAGTCTTCCTGGCGCGCCAGGAAGGCATCCAGGGCTTCGAGAAGCTCCTGGTCATCAAGACGCTGCTGCCGCACCTCACGCAGAACAAGGAGTTCGTCGAGATGTTCCTCGACGAAGCCCGGCTCGCCGCGCGCCTGGCGCACCCCAACGTCATCCAGATCTTCGATCTCGGCCAGGTCGAGGACGTCTTCTACATCGCCATGGAGTACGTCCACGGCGAGGACCTCAAGCGGATGTGGAAGCAGGCGTACCACGCCAAGCGCACCATCCCGACGCCCATCGCTGTCCGAATCGTCGCCGACGCCGCCGCGGGCCTGGGCTACGCGCACCGGCTCGCGAACGCCGAGGGCCAGCCGCTGGGCCTGGTGCACCGCGACGTCTCGCCGCAGAACATCCTCTTGACCTTCGACGGCGGCGTGAAGCTCATCGACTTCGGCGTGGCCAAGGCCGCGGGCCGCGCCACCCAGACGCAGACCGGCGCGCTCAAGGGCAAGTACGCGTACATGAGCCCGGAGCAGGTGGAGGGCGAAGAGCTCGACCGCCGCAGCGACGTGTTCGCGCTGGGCATCGTGCTCTGGGAGATGACCACCGGCTCGCGCTTGTTCCGCGCCGAGTCGGACGTGGCGACGCTCAAGCTCGTCAGTCGCTGTGAAGTCCCGCCGCCGTCGCAGCAGAACCCGGAGGTTCCGCCGGCGCTCGACCCCATCATCCTCAAGGCGCTCGCGAAGGACCGCGAGACCCGCTACCAGGACATGGAGGCCTTCCGGCTCGATCTCGAGAACTGGCTGGCCGAGACGCGCTCGCCGGGCTCGGCCGCGCACCTGGCCACGTACATGCGCGACCTGTTCTCGGCGCGGCTGGAGCGCGAGGGGCCCAAGGGCGCGCTGTCCGACGTGGACCCGGACGCCACCGGCTTCTCGCCCTTCGGCAACACCCGCAACGCGCGCGCACGGCCGACGTCGGAGACGGGCGAGTCGAGCCGCAGCCTGGTTCGCCCGAGCCAGATGACGGGCGACCTGGTGCAGACCCAGGCGCACGTGAAGGTGCCGGTGCCGCTGATGGCGCTGGGCGGCGCGGCGGTGCTCATGCTCGGCGCCATCGCCTACGGGCTGCTCAAGCCGCACGACGTGCCGCATAACGATCCGGTTAATATCGGCACGAACGATCCGCCCAAGGTGAAGCAGGGCGAGCTCAACGTGACCTCCACGCCGAGCGGCGCGCAGGTGCTCGTCGATGGCGTGGACAAGGGCCTCACGCCCATGCAGCACCTGCAGCTCCCCAGCGACAAGCCGGTGCGCGTGGAGGTTCGGCTCGCGGGCTACAAGCCGTGGGTTGCGGAGGGTGTGAGCGTTCCCTCCACGCAGCTCGCCGCCCTCGAGGCGCTGCCGCCCAAGCAGGCCCAGGTGTCGCTGCGAAGCGAGCCGGCCGGTGCGACCGTCTTCGCCAATGGCCAGCCCATCGGCACCACGCCGGCCACCTGGACGACGTCGCCCGGCGCGCCGGTGACGCTGACCTTCAAGCTCAAGGGCTACCGCTCGCAGGAGAAGCAGATCACGCCGGGCCAGCAGAACGTGGCCGAGGCGAACCTGGTGCGCGAGAAGCCTTCGGGCAAGACCAGCGGCGGCGAATCGGCGCCGGCCATCAAGATGAACCGCTGACCCGACGTTGGGGGTCGAACTTTCGCCAGGGCTGGGGCACGATTCGCTCCATGCTCCGACGCTCGGTGGTCCTGGTCCTCGCGCTCGCCTCGCTGGCGGCGCCCCTCTCCGCACGCGCCGACGACCTCGCCGACGAAGCCGAGTTCCGCTTCCGACGCGGCGCCGAGCTCTACGCCAAGCGCGACTACCAGGGCGCGCTCGACGAGTTCTTCACCTCGAACCGGCTCGTCCACAACCACAACGTGGCCTTCAACATCGCGCGCACCCTGGAGCAGCTGAACCGCGTGGAAGAGGCCTATCGCTGGTACGCGGGCATGCTCGAGGAGAACATCCCCGCCCCCGACCGCAAGGACGTGCTGGAGAGCATTCAGCGCCTCTCGGCGAAGGTCGCGCTGGTGCGCGTGGAGAGCGATCCGCCCGGCGCCACGATCTACGTCGACCGCAAGGACCTGGGCGCCCTCGGCACCACCCCGCGCACCCTCGCGCTGCCGCCGAAGCCCGCGAAGATCATCCTCGAGCTGCCGGGGCACTATTCGCAGGAGAAGGGCGTCTCGATGGCGACGGGCAGGCAGCTCAAGGTCTCGCTCGCGCTGCCGACCATCTACGGCAAGGTGAAGCTGAACCTGAGCCCGTCCGAGGCGACGGCGCACCTGGAAAAAGAAGACGGCGAGCTGCTCCACGACGGCGCGCAGGTCGTGCCCGGCCGGCACGTGATCTGGGTGGGCGCGCCGGGCTCGGTGCCGCAGACGCTGGACGTGAACGTGCCCGCAGAGGGCAGCGCCGAGGTGAAGGCCGCGCTGGTGCCGCGCCCGCCGCCGACCGGTGCGCTGGTGGTGCGCGCGAACGTGGACGGCGCGCTGATCATCGTCGACGGCAAGGAGAGTGGCTTCACGCCGGGCGTGGTCGAGGGCGTGACCGTGGGCAAGCACGCGGTTTCCATCGACGCCGAGGGCCGCGAGCGCTTCACCCGCGACGTCGATGTGACCGCGAACGAGCGCAGCTTCGTGGACGCGCACCTGCGCTACGCCGGCCCCAGCGTGGAAGCCGCGACCAAGTCGCTCGCGCGCGCAAGCGACGCGCCGGGCAGCATCACCGTCATCACCCGCGAGGAGCTTCGCGCCTTCGGCTACCAGACCGTGGCCGAAGCGCTGCGCTCGGTGCGCGGCATCTTCGTGTCCGACGACCGCAGCTACACCACGCTCGGCTTTCGCGGCATCTCGCCGCTCGGCGACTTCAACAACCGCGTGTTGATCCTCGTCGATGGCCATGCGGTGTACGACCCGTGGGTCGACCAGGGCTACGTGGCCCGCGACCTGGACGTGGACCTCGACGACGTGGAGCGCATCGAGGTCGTGCGCGGCGGCGGCTCGGCGCTCTACGGCACGGGCGCGGTGTTCGGCGTGATCAACGTGGTGCACCGCGCGCCCGACGACGGCGCGCACATGGACCTCGAAGGCGGCCTGGGCAACCTCGCCGAGGAGCACGGACGCGCGACCGCGTCGATCGGCTCCGGCCACTTCGGCGCGTCGGCCACGGCCGCGATGTACGACTCCGCCGGCGACGCCATCTACCGCTCGCCCGAGCCCGTCAACGGCCAGTCGCTCGTCCTCGACAGCGACGCCGAGCGCGCCTTCCACGCCGGGCTGCGGCTGCACGCGGGCGACTTCCAGCTGCTGGCCGACTTCAACAACCGCCGCAAGGACTCGCCTACCGGCCAGTACGACGTGCCCTTCGGCTACGGGCAGCGCTCGGTCGACGGCGTGGGCTTCGTGGAGGCGCGCTTCGAGCACGGCTTCGACTCGGGGATGCACGTCACCGCGCGCGGCTACTACGACGGCTCGCGCTTCCACGGCACGTACCCCACCGCGGGTGACACGGCAGACTCGGTCCTCACCACCCACGACCTGGGCGGCGCGGACTCCGTGGGCGCGGAGCTCCTCGTTCAGCTTCAGGAGTTGGTGCGGAACCACGTGAGTCTGGGCCTTCAGGCCGAGCACCACTTCAACGTGGTGACGTCGTCCGAGACCGACGGCGCGTACAGCATCCATGACAACCGGTCGGAGAGCATCGGCTCGGCCTACCTGAACGACGAGCTGCGGCTGATGCCGGCGCTGAGCCTCGTGGCCGGCGTGCGGCTCGACGACCACGTGGACTCGTTCGGCCTGGTGCTCGCGCCGCGCGCCGCGCTCATCGGCCACTTCTACGAGGGCGCGACCACCAAGCTGATGGTGAGCCGCTCCTTCCGCGCGCCGAGCGTCTACGAGCGCTACTACACCGACGGCATCTCCGAGGTGCCGGCGCTGAACCTGCAGCCCGAGCTCGGCCTCTCCGCCGAGCTGGAGCACACCCACCCGATCACGGACGAGGCGTCGATCACGGGCGCGTTCTTCTACAGCCAGCTCTCCAACCTCATCGACCTGCAGACGCGCAGCGACGGCTTCCTGCAGTACCAGAACTCGCCGGGCACCATTCACACCTGGGGCGGCGAGCTCGAGGTGCGCTATCGGCCCGGGCCGCTGCTGATGGTGAACGCCGTCTACAGCTACCAGCACACCCGCGACGACGACGCACAGCCGCTCGACAACTCCCCGGAACACACGGGCGCAGTGCGCGCCATGGTGCCGGTGGTGACGGACCTGCTTACGGTGGGCACGGAGCTCGTCTACAACAGCGCGCGCTACGGGCCGCCGAACGACGCCGGCGAGCGCGTGCCGGTGGGCGAGGGGCTGAACTGGAACCTGGTGCTCTCGGGCTACTACCCGCGCTACCGGATCCGCTACCAGGCGAGCGTACTGAACGCGCTCGACCAGCACCTGGAGCAGCCGGCCACGGCGATGCCGCCGGGCGTGAACGTGGCGCAGTACGGGCGCCAGGTGCGGCTCAGCGCGGGCGTGACGTTCTGATGGCCATTTGCTAAGTGCCGCGCCTCTTTTCGAGGAGCGGCACATGGCTCAGGTCTTTCGCGACGGGCTCTTGAAGGGCAAGGTGGCGTTCGTCACCGGCGGCGGCAGCGGCATCAACCTCGCCATCGCCGAGCGCTTCGCCGAGCACGGCGCCAAGGTCGCGCTCCTGGGCCGCACACCGGAGAAGCTCGACGCCGCGGTGAAGGGCATCGCCAGCAAGGGCGGCACCGCCATGGCCGTGCCCGCCGACGTGCGCGACTTCGCCGCGGTCGACGGCGCGTTCAAGAAGGTCGTCGAGGCCTGGGGCGAGATCGATCTCCTCGTCTGCGGCGCGGCCGGCAACTTCCCCGCGCCCGCGCTGGGCATGAGCGCCAACGGCTTCAAGGCGGTGGTCGACATCGACCTGCTCGGCACCTTCAACGCCATGCGCGCCGTGTTCGAGCACCTGCGCAAGCCGGGCGCCACGATTGTTAACATTTCGGCTACACAGGCCTTCACGCCCACGCCGCTGCAGGCGCACGTGTGCGCGGCCAAGGCCGGCGTGGACATGCTCACCCGCACCCTCGCCATCGAGTGGGGCCCCGCGGGCGTGCGCGTGAACTCCATCATCCCCGGGCCGATCGCGGACACCGAGGGCATGCGCCGCCTCTCGCCGGGCGAGGCCAGCCAGGCCGCGCTGCGCGAGGTGCTGCCGCTGCAGCGCTACGGCGAGAAAGACGAGATCGCCGACCTCGCGCTCTTCCTCGCCAGCGACGCCGCCAAGTACATCACCGGCGCCACCGTGGCCTGCGACGGCGGCATGGGTCTCATCGGCTCGGGCGTGCTGATGAAGGTGCTCGGCGGCTAGTTCGGACTCTCGAAGTTGATGGGGTAGCTCACGGTCACCTCGCCGTTCGGCGAGGCCGGGAAGCGCCAGCGCTGGAAGCGGGTGAGTACGCACTGGCCCACCTCAGCCTGCTTGAGCGTGTCCTCGGCGAGCTCGATCTTCGTGATGTGCCCGTCGGCGCCGAGGGTGAACTTCACCACCAGCTTGCCCGCGAGCTTGGGGTTCTTCTGCAGCTGCGACTCGTAACAGAAGCGGATCTCGCGCAGGTGCGCGTGGATGATGTTGCGGATGGCGCTGGTGTCGAGCGAGCCCGAGACCTGCGCGTCGCCGATGGCGGGCAGGCTGTAGCCCTTCTTGCCCATCTTGCCTTCATCGCCGCCGCTCTTGCCGCGACCTTCGCTGATGGTCCCGAGGCCGCCGAGCTCGCCGGTGCCGCCACCGCCCGCGCCCTGGCCGGAGATGACGCCGCCCATCCCCGCGCCGTAGCCGCTGATGGAGAGGCTCTTGAGCATGCCCGAGCTTGCGACCGCAGAGCCGTAGGCCCGACCGCCGAGGCCACCCACGCCGTGTCCGCCCAGGACGCCGTTCGACGCTTCTTCGGCGCCGGCCATGTGCGCGTCGGTGTCCTCCGGGACTTCGACCGGCTGGACGACGGTGTGCGGCTTGCCCATGGCCACCTTGTGGCTGCGGTCCACGGCGACGAACGAGGTGTACGCCGTCGCCAGGTGGTAGCGCAGGCCGAGCTCGGTGATCTGCTTCTTGCGTGAATCGATCTTGCGCGTGCCGCTGAGCGCGTCGAAGGCCTGCGCGTTGGACAGCTCTTCGATCTGCGCGCGCGCCCAAAGCGTCTCGAGCTCTTCGCCGGAGCTCTCGCGGTCGGGCAGGGTCACGGCGAAGGGCAGGTCGATCGCCTGACCATCTTCGGTCTTGCCGCGCACGTGGATGGTGGTCGCGCCGCCGTGGCCGTAGAGGCCCTGGATGATGAGCGGCTTCGACAGGAACAGATCCGGCGAGACCGCGGGCGTGACCTCGCGGACGTCGAGGCCGTTCCAGTCCACGCTGAGCGCTTCGATGATCGGGTGATCGATGCGGCGGAAGAACGCGTCCACGCCGCGGCGCGGATCCTCGCGGTTGGTCGCGTAGACGGTGGCACCGTTGCCCGCGCTGGCGATGCCGTCGAGGAGCGCGCGGTTCGGCGCCGAGCCCACGCCGAAGCTGAAGACGCGACCGATCTGGCTCTTCTCCGCGAGGCCTTCGGTGTACTTGTGCGTCGCGCCGATGAGCTCCGCGTCGTTGCCGACCCAGCCGTCGGTGAGGAAGAACACGTAGCGGCGCCGGCCCTGCTCGACGTCGGGCGCGAGCGCGCCGGTGATGGCGCTGAGCATCTCGGTACCGCCGCCCGCGCGCATCTTCTCCACGAAGCCCAGCGCGTCGCCCACGTTCTCAGGCGTGGCGCGGCGCGGCTTCTCGAAGGCGAACTGGGTGGCGCCGCTGAAGGTGAGGATGTTGAAGGTGTCGTCGGGGCGGAGGCGCGAGAGCGCGTCGCGCATGGCCTCCTGGCAGAGCCAGAGCGGCAGGCCCCACATTGAGCCGGAGATGTCGACGACGAAGAGGATCTCGCGCTTGCCCACCAGCTGATCCACGTTCAGCTCGGGCGGCTGGAGCACGACCGCGAACGCGCCGGTGGCGTCGGTCTTGTGCGCGAGCACGGAGACGGACGGCTGCGCGCCGTGCACGCGGTAGCGCAGCACGAAGTCGCGATTGGGAATCGTCTCGTGATCGGCGAGGGCGAGGTGGTAGCGGCCGGTGCCGTTCGCGGTCATCGCGACGTCGTGGCTCGGGACTTCCGGCGTCTCGATGGCGCGACCGGCGTTCACGTCGACGGCGATGCTCACGTCGTGGCCGCTTCGCGTGCCCGAGGGCAGCACCGGGGGCGAGATGCGCGAGGCATCCGGCACGCGAGCCGTGTCCGCGCGCGTGCCCGTGCCCGTGGCGGCTCCGCTCGGCGCACCGGGCACGTAGCGCGGTCCGACCACGAGCGGAAAGACGAACTCGTACTCGCCGGCGTCGTAGTTGAGGAGCTCGCTGAACCGAATGGTGATGTGTATCTGCTCGCCCGGCGGCAGGTTCGCGACGGACTGCGTGAAGATGTTCGGACGCTCCTGCTCGAGGAGGGCGGCGGTGTGGCCTTCGCTCCTGGCCTGCTCGTAGGTGCGCTTGGCGTCCTCGCGCTTTCGGACCTCGGCTTCGATGTGGCGATCGCCGGCCACCAGCGTGAAGCCCTCGACCGCCGAGTGCTCCGGAAGCGGGAAGGTGTAGATGGCCTCGATGGGATCCGGCGACGCGTTGGCGAAGACCTGATCCACCACCACCCGCGCGACGAAGCCGTCGATCTCGGCCTTCACGTCGGTGTGGCGCACCGGGAGCTCGAGCGCTGCGTCGCCTTTCACTTGAAGGTGCGGCAGCTCGCCGGGAGAGCCCATGGGGCTGAGCGCGTCGCGACCTTGGGCGAACGCGGACGTGCTGAGAGCGAGGCCGGCGAGCGTGAGGCTCGCCAGGCCGGTGAGGGCAGGGCGCATGGGGGGTTCCTCCTGACTGCGGAGTGAGACAGCGCCTGGCGAAGAAGGTTCCGCGAAACCCCATCCCCCCATCCCCTTCCCCGTCTCCCGCGGGGAAGGGGAGTCTGATTTGTAATCAAATAGTTAAGCCCAAGTGGACCCCTCCTCCCCGCGGAAGACGGGGAGGAGGCCGGGAGGTGGGGTTTCCACTGCGCCAAAATGGTGCATCTCAGGTGCGCCATTTCAGTGCACGTGCGATTGGGCCCTCTCGATGTTCCGCGCACTTCCACCCTGGCAAGCCGATTGCTCTAGCTCCGGGTGTGCGGTTCGCGAGGCCGCCAGCCAGGAGGTAGCGCCATGAACACCACCGATCGCAACGCGAAGTTGGTCGTCCGGTTCTGGGGCGTGCGCGGAAGCATCGCCGCGGGTGGATCCGAGTTCTCGGGCGTGGGCGGCAACACCTCCTGCGTGGAGGTGCGCGCCGGCGACGAGCTGCTCGTCTTCGACGCCGGCACCGGCCTGCGCGCCCTCGGCGCCGAGATGAAGCCCAAGCAGGGTCACTTCTTCTTCAGCCACCTGCACTGGGACCACATCCAGGGCTTCCCCTTCTTCGGGCCGGCCTTCGTCCCGGGCAACCACTTCACGCTCCACGGCCCGGGCAAGGGCGCGGGCCAGCTCCTCGCCGCGCTCGAGAAGCAGATGAGCCAGCCCACGTTCCCCGTCACGCTCGACGCCATGGGCGCGCGGCTGGACTTCACCGAGGTCAAGGACGGCCAGGTGACCGACATCGGTGCGGCCCGCGTCACCGCGCGCGCGCTCAACCACCCCGGCGGCTGCCTGGGCTACCGCGTGGAGGTGGGCGGCAAGAGCGTGGTCTACGCCACCGACTTCGAGCCGCTCGCCAACGGCGACGTGGATCCCGTCGCGGTCGCGCTCGCGCTGCACGCCGACGTGCTCATCGCCGACGCGCAGTACACGGCCGATGAGTACGAGGGCCGCTGCGGTCCGTGCCGCAAGGGCTGGGGCCACAACGCGATCCACCACGCGACCGCGCTGGCCAAGGCCGCGAAGGTGAAGACGCTGGTGCTCTTCCACCACGACCCGAGCCACGACGACATCGTGGTCCAGGAGCTGGAGGAGATGGCGAAGCGCGAGTTCGCCCCGGCCCGCGCGGCGCGCGAGGGCCTGCAGCTCGAGGTGTGAAGAATGTCCACGTTCGAGCGTGGAGACGACGAGCGCGTTGGCGTAGACATGGACAGCATGAGCCAACGCGCCCGTCCCTCCAGCAAGGCGCTTCCCGCAGCGCGGCCTCCGAGCCGCCCGATGCCCGTCCTCCGCGACGATGGCACGCCGCAGGTGTTGCTCGAGGTCGGCGAGCTCGTGCAGCGCGAGGTGGACCTCGAGAAGCTGCTCGCGTTGATCCTGGAGAAGCTCACGCGCGCCGTGGGCGCGGATCGCGGCACGCTGTACCTGGTCGACCGCGCGCGCGGGGAGCTCTTCAGCCGCCTGGCCCAGCTGCCCGAGCTCGGCGAGATCCGCATTCGCATGGGCCAGGGCATCGCTGGCCACGTCGCGGCGACCGGCGAGATCGTGAACGTCGAGCGCACCAGCGGCGACGCGCGCTTCTTCGCGGGCATTGATCAGCGCACCGGCTATCGCACCGAGAGCGCCCTCGCCGTGCCCATGAAGGGCCGCGACGGCGAAGTGCTCGGCGTGGTGCAGGTACTCAACAAGAAGCGCGGCGCGTTCGGCGACGACGACGTGCAGCTCCTCGTCGCGCTCGCCGCCCAGGCCGCGGCGGCGTTGGAAGCGACGAGCCTCGGTCCCGCACTTCGTCCCTTCGACGGCGGGCCGCGTCGCGGGTTGCCGCTGGCGTACTGGTTCAACCGCATCGTCGGCGAGTCGGTGGCGATGCGCAGCGTGTACCGCCTGGTCGAGAAGGCCGCGGCCACCACGGCGAACGTGCTCGTGCGCGGCGAGAGCGGCACCGGCAAGGAGCTCATCGCGCGCGCGGTGCACGTGAACAGCAAGCGCGCCGACCAGCCGTTCGTGAAGGTCGACTGCGCCGCGCTCCCGGCCGCGCTCATCGAGAACGAGCTCTTTGGCCACGAGAAGGGCGCGTTCACCGGCGCCGATCAGCGCGCCGAGGGCAAGTTCGAAGCCGCCGAGGGCGGTACCGTCTTCATCGACGAGCTCGGCGAGTTGCCGCTCACCGTCCAGGGCAAGCTGCTCGGCGTGCTCCAGGATCGCGAGTTCACGCGCGTGGGCGGCACCCGGCCGCTCAAGGCCGACGTGCGCGTGGTGGCCGCGACCAATCGCGACCTGGAGAAGATGGTCGCCGAGGGGCGCTTCCGCGCGGACCTCTACTATCGAATCAAGGTGGTGGAGATTCTGCTGCCGCCGCTGCGCGAGCGCGGCCCCGATGACGTCGCGCGGCTGGTGCGGCACTTCGTGGACACCTTCGCCAAGAAGCACGGAAAGGCCGTGAACGGCGTCACCGAAGACGCGATGGCCCGGTTGCAGCGCTACGCGTGGCCCGGCAACGTGCGCGAGCTGGAGAACTGCATCGAGAGCGCGGTGGTCCTCTCCGACGGCGGCCCGCTCCGCGCCGAGCAGCTGCCGCTCCCCTCTGCGAGCGCGGCGGCATCGAGCGTGTCGAGCGGTGGCGTACGCACCCTCGCCGAGCTGGAGCGCGAGGCGATTTCCAACGCGCTCCGCACCTTCGACGGAAATCGCTCGCAGGCTGCGAAGGCGCTGGGAATCGGTCGCAACACGCTGCTGCGCAAGCTCAAGGAATACCGGTTGGACTAGCAGGATCTGCCACCCGCACAGCGCGTGAAGGTCCCGTTGTCGGCTGCTGCACGCGCTACACTTGCCGCTTCCGGACCGGGGGCGGTTCTCGATGGCGCGGGCACGCTTCACACTGCTGCTCCTGGCTGCGGGCTGCTCGCGAACCTTCAGTGCGCCCGCGTCGCAGCCGCTGCAGGCGGACCCGGCGTTCCTCTCCGTGGCGCCGCAGCAGGCGCTGGTCTTGAAGGCCGAGGGCGGCCGCGGCGAGTCGACGTACGTGTGGAGCTGGATCGAAGGCGGCCAGCTCTCCGGCGCCGACGCCACGCTCGATGCGACGGGCCACTACCGCGCAGGCTCGCAGGGCAGCGCGCAGGACGTGGTGCAGGTGAGCGACGGCACGAGCACGGTGCAGGTGCACCTCGCCGTGGGCCAGCGGCTCACGCTCGCGCCCGCGGCGGTGAGCCTCGCGCCGGATGCCGGACTGACGTTCCTCGCGGCAGGCGGAAAGCCGCCCTACCAGTTCAGCTTCGGCGCCGCGCAGTGTCCCGAGCGCAGCGAGCCCACCAGCGCGCCGGGGCGCACCATCGATTCGAGCAGCGGCGCGTACCACGCGGGCAGCACGGCGGACTCGCTCGATTGCGTGGTCGTCACCGACGCGACTGCGGACGAGAGCGGCCCACACGCCTTCGCCGCCACGCCTGTCGCCGTGGGCCACAGCCTGGCCGTCTATCCCGCGAGCATCGACACGCCCGTCGCGCCCACCTCCACCATCGACTTCGTCGCGTTGGGCGGCCAGCCGCCGTACACCTTCGCCATCACCACGGACGGCGGCTCGACGATCGATCCGGTGCTCGGCCACTTCACCGCGAGCGCGAAGGGCGGCGCGCCGGACACGGTGCAGGTCAGCGACGCCGTGGGCTCGAGTGTGCAGGTGGTGGTGCCCATTGGCCCCGCGCTCTCGGCGTCCTTCCTCTCGCCGGCGAGCCCGCTCCCAGGCGTGTCCCAGGAGCTCGGCGCGAGCGGCGGCCGGCCGCCGTACAGCTTTGGCTTCGCGCCGCACGGCAACCGCACCAACGGCACGGTGGTTCCCTCGAGCAGCGGCGGCGCGCTCTACACACCCGGCATGAACGCGGGCGCGAGCGACATCCTCCGCGTGAGCGACGCCACCGGCGTGGCCTTCGTGGATCTCCCTGTGCCGCCGAATGGCCCGCGCTACGTGGCCGCTGGCCCGGGCACGCACGCCGCGGTGGGCGACTTCGACGGCGACGGGATGACGGACCTCGTCATCGGCGACACCAGCAACCTGCTCATCCCCAGCAACCGCCGCCTTGATCTGGTGCTCGCGCCGGGAACGGACTCGCCGCAGCTGACGAGCTACGACCGCGGCGGGACGTTGCTCGACTTCCTCGTCGACGACCTCGACGGCGACGGGCTCTCGGATCTGGTGCTCTTCCGCGGCGACGGCATCGACGTGGCCTACGGCACGTTCTCGGGCGCGCTCGAGCCACCCGTGCGCGTGATGGACTCGTACGTGCGCGGCGCCGTGCCCCAGGTCACCACGGCCCACGACGCCACGGGCGCGGTGCACCTGGCGTTTGGCGGCCTGCCCGACGCGGGCGGGCTCTGCGCGCCGACGGGCATCAACACCCCGGAGATGGTGGACGCGGTGTACCCGCCCTTCAGCCGCACGCCGATCTTCAGCTGCAGGCCGGGCAGCAAGACCATGGTGGGCATGGCCGCCGGCGACTTCTTCTTCGACGGCGGCACCGAGGTGGCGTGGGTGGACGACGGCGGCGTGCATGTGGACCCGGTGCCCTTCGTCGACGACGGCGGCTTTCAGCTCGACGTGCAGCTCGACGCGGGCGACGTGAGCCAGACGAGCACCGTCTTCTCGACGAGCACCACCGTGCTCGCCTTGCGCGGCCGCGGCGCGGGCCCGGATCAGCTGCTGGTGCGGCTCAGCGCAGGCGGCGTCCAGACCGCGCAGTCGGTGACGCTGGCGCCCGTGCCCACCCTCTCCGCGCCGTTCGTGCTGCCCTTCACGCGCGCCGTCGAGGGCATGGCCGCGCGCGCCACGCTCGCCGGACAGCCAGATGATCGCGTGCTCGCGTGGGACAGCTCGGGTGGCTCGGTGCTGCAGCTCTGCGTGGACCCCTCGGGCACGCTCAGCCGCGACGTGGACGTTCCGCCGGTGGCGTTCCAGGTGGAGGCCGTGGCCTCGGGGGACTTTGACGGGGATGGCCTGTCCGACGTAGCGGAGCTCACCGATACCCAGGTGGTGCAGACCGATCTGCAGTGGGGCTCGGGCACGCTCGGCTTCGCGCAGCAGCTGCACTTCGAGCGGCACGGCACGCTCCTGCAAAGTGACATCGACGGCGACGGGCTCGACGACTTCATCGACCTCGCCGAGGACGGCACCGCCCAGGTGCTCTTCGGCGGCGACGGCCAGCTCGCGTACGGGCCCACCTACCGCACGCCCAAGCCGACCCTGGGCGGGATCCTCGAGCACCTCCTCCCCGACGGCGGCCTCGCGTTCCTGGCCGCGTACAACGAAGGTGGCTTTGCCATGTTCGCGGTCCAGCCCGACGGCCACATCACGCCCGCGGGCCCCGGCTTCGGGAGCGTGGTCGGCGGCGCGGACTCGGCGGTGCACGAGGTGGACGGCACGCCGATGCTCGAATCGGTGAACACCATGAACCGGGCCTACTTCGGCGGCGCCCTCCCGGTGGACGCATTCACCTCCGAGGTGGTCCTCCCCAGCGACGGCGGATTCCAGTCGACCATCGGCAGCGCCATCGTGTTCGGGCCCGACGGCTACGCCACGCGCTACCCGGCGCCGCCGCTGCCCAGCAATGGGATCGCCTGCAAGCTCGCCGCGCCGCGCTCGTCGCCGGGCGGCGGCAGCTACCTGGTGGCGGCCTGCCGCACGAACGGGCGCGCGCTCATCGGGTTCTACCGGACCAGCTTCGACGGCGGCGTGTTCGACGACTGGGCGGATGCGGGCACGGTGGAGTCGTCGATCGTGACCCCCGGCGGCTTCGTCTTCGACACCTTGAACCTGCGCAGCATCGCCGACGGCGAGCGCGCGTACTTCACGGTGAACTCCGTCTCCACGAGCGACACCCGCATCGACGCCGCGCCGCCTCAGGTGGTGCGCGTGGGCCTGAACGACTTCACCGTGTTCACGCTGCCCGACGGCGGCGCGCCCGGCGTGGCCGGAATGCGCCTCGCGGATCCCGACGGCGGACCGGACAAGCTCCTGGTGCACATGGCCGGGCCGACGCTCATGGTCCAGCCGCTCGACGACGGAGGCATCGAGGTGCTCACGGCGATCGAGGATCGCGGCGCGCCCACCAAGCTCGCGGTGCTCACCGATGGCGGACCGCCGTCGATGATCTTCAACGAGAATGGCTTGAAGGAGCTCGTGATCCACCCGCTCGGCGTCGATGGCGGTTATCAATAGGCCATGCCCTCGCCGCTGCACGCGCACTGGACGCTGGATCCGTCGATCACGTTTCTGAACCACGGGAGCTTCGGCGCCTGTCCGCGCGCGGTGCTCGCCGTGCAGCAGCGCGAGCGCGAGAAGCTCGAGCAGGAGCCGGTGCGCTACCTGGCGCGCGAGCTCGAGGCGCGCATCGATGCGTCGCGCGAGGTGCTCGCCCGCTTCATCGGCGCCGACGCGCGCGACCTCGTCTTCGTCACCAATGCGACCAGCGCCGTGAACGCCGTGCTGCGCTCCCTGCGCTTCTCGCCGGGCGACGAGCTGCTATGCACCGACCACGGCTACAACGCGTGCGCCAACGTGCTGCGCCACGTGGCCGAGCAGAGCGGGGCGAAGATCGTCGTGGCGCGGGTGCCGTTTCCGCTCACGAGCGAGCAGCAGGTGGTCGACGCCGTGCTCGCGGCGGTGACGCCGAAGACGCGGTTCGCGCTCCTCGATCACGTGACCAGTCCCACCGGGCTGGTGTTCCCGATCGAAGCGCTGGTGCGCGAGCTCCAGGGGCGCGGCGTGCCGGTGATGGTCGATGGCGCGCATGCGCCGGGGATGGTGCCGCTGAACCTCGAGCAGCTCGGCGCGAGCTACTACACGGGCAACTGTCACAAGTGGCTCTGCGCGCCGAAGGGCGTGGGCTTTCTGCACGTGCGGCGCGCGCTTCAGAAGCCCATCCGGCCGCCGGTGATTTCACACGGCGCGAACTCGCCGCGCGCGGACAAGTCGCGCTTTCAGCTTGAGTTCGATTGGACGGGCACGCTCGATCCCTCGGCGATCCTCGCGCTGCCCGAGGCGCTCTCGACGCTGGCCGCGCTCGTGCCCGGCGGCTGGCCCGAGGTGATGCAGCGCAATCGCGCGCTCGCGCTCGCGGGGCGAAAGCTGCTCTGCGACGCGCTGAAGATCGATGCTCCGTCGCCGGAGTCGATGATCGGCTCGCTGGCCGCGGTGCCGCTGCCGGATGGCTCGAGCGAGCCGCCGAAGTCGCCGCTCTACAACGATCCGCTCCAGGTCGCTCTCTTCGAACGGTTCCAGATCGAAGTTCCGATTGTTCCCTGGCCCGCGCCGCCGAAGCGGCTCCTGCGCATCTCGGCCCAGCTCTACAACGCGATGGATGACTGCGAGCGCGTGGTCATGGCGCTGCGTGAGCTGCTGTAACCGTTTGGTTAACGCGCGCTGCCGAAGATGAGGCGCTCGATCTCCGCGCGCGGCCGCTCGAAGCGCACCTCGAGCACCTCGTAGACGACAATTTGGATGCGTCCGTCGGGCGGGCTCAGGTAGCGCGCGAGCCGGGCGGCGTCGAAGTCGCGCGAGGTGCGCAGGCGGTTGGGCGAGCGCGCGTACCAGGCGCGGAAGTCGGCGTGGAGGTTGGCGTCGATGGCGCCGCCGCGCGGGAGCCGGTGGGCCAGCCAGCGCTTGATGGCCAGCGCCTCGCGCAGCTCCAGGTGGAAGGCGTGGGCCAGCTCCATCCACAAGGGCACATCGGTGCGGGTGCCGGCCTCGAGCGCAGCCTGCGCCTCGGCCACGGCCTGGTGCCGCTCGCGAAGGACTTCCGCAGGCGTGGCGTCGAGCTCGCGCAGCGCGCCCGGGAACTCGCGCGCCACCTTGCGGAACGCGGCGCGGCGGACCTTCGATTCACCCGCGTCGAACTGTTCGGCGCCCGAGCGCTGCAGTTCCTCGCGACGAGCGCGAAGCTCGGCCAGGAGCCGGTACTTCTCAGCCAGCCGCGCGAGCTGCGCGGCCGGCGTCTGCAGGGGCGCGCCCATCCGGGCATGCATTACAACGCTCTCGCTCTCGCCGCACGCTCCGCCGCGCAGCCGGGCGCCCGGTGGGTGTCGAATGGCGCAAGAATCGGGTGGGTCGGGCGCTTTCGCCTGGGCATCCTGGGTTTCGAAAGAGAGGACGCCATGCCGAGCGACTACACCCGCGTCGAGACCGCCATCCGCTTCATCGACGCGCATGCGGCGAACCACCCGGACCTGGAAGCCGTCGCCGGCGCGATTGGGCTGAGCCCGTTTCACGCGCAGCGGTTGTTCCAGCGCTGGGCGGGCGTGAGTCCGAAGCGCTTCCTGCAAGCGCTGACGGTGGAGCGCGCCAAGCCGATGCTCGCTGCGTCGAATGGGCTGCTGCAGACGAGCCTGGCGCTCGGGCTCTCGGGGCCCGGTCGGCTGCACGATCTGTTCCTGCGCGTGGAAGCGATGACGCCGGGCGAGTTCGGCGCGGGCGGGGCGGTCGTGGTGCTCTGGGGCGTACACGAGACGCCGTTCGGGCGCGCGCTCTTCGCGTCGACGGAGCGCGGGCTCTGTCACCTCGCGTTCCTCGAGCCGCTGAGCGAAGACGACGCGGTCGCCGAGCTGAAACATCGGTGGCCGCACGCCGAGCTCCGGCACGATCCGGCGGCCACCCGCGCCGCCGCGAAGGAGATCGATCGCCGCATCCGCGGCCAGGCGCCGAAGCCGCTGGGCATCCTGCTTCAGGGCACGCCGTTTCAGCTTCAGGTGTGGCAGGCGCTGCTGCGCGTCCCCGCCGGCGAGACCACGACGTATGGCGCGCTCGCGAACGAGGCGGGACGTCCGTCGTCGTCGCGCGCGGTGGGTCAGGCCGTGGGCGCGAATCCGATTGGCTGGCTCATCCCGTGTCACCGGGTGATCCAGTCGACGGGCGCGCTGGGCGGCTATCGCTGGGGTCCGCCGCGGAAGCGGTCGATGCTGGCCCTCGAGGTCGCGCGCGCGTCAGGCTGAGACGCCGAGCAGCTTGGGCAGGATTGCGCCCGACTTGCCTTGGATGAAGTGGTCGAACGACTCGGTGTTCGCCGCAGGCTCGAGGTTCACGAGCCAGGTCTCCGCGCCCGCGCGGTGCGTCTGCTGCACCAGCTCTGCCGCAGGATAGACGAGCCCCGACGTCCCGACGGCCAGGTACACCAGCCGCTCGCGCGCAGCGCGCTCGACGAACTTCTCGATGCGCTCGAGGGTCTTGGGCGCGAGGTGCTCGCCGAAGAGGACGACGTCGGGCCGCAGCCAGGGCACGTCGTGGGGATCGTTGGCGCGCCCTTCGGCTTCGCAGAGCTCGCAGACGGGCGGGCGCTCGTACTGCCGGATGTCGGCGAACGCGGGCCGGCGACAGCGCGTGCAGCGCGTGCGCAGCAGATTTCCGTGCAGCTCGAGGACGCGCTTGGAGCCCGCGAGCTGGTGCAGGCCGTCGACGTTCTGCGTGGCGAGGAGGAAGCGCTCGCCCAGCTGCTCCTCGATGGCCGCGAGCGCGCGGTGGCCGGCGTTCGGCCTGGCCTCCAGCAGCTTTGCGCGTCGGCCGGAGAAGATGCGCCAGAAGCGCGCGGGCTCGTCGAGGAGGCCGTGGAGCGTGGAGAGCCGCTCGCGGTCGGACTCGCTCAGGTCCTCGTCGGCGGTGAGGCCGCGGAACGTCGGGATGCCGCTCTCGGCCGAGGCGCCAGCGCCGGTGAGGACGAGCAGGTGGGTCTGGTCGTCGAGCTCGAGCTTCTCCATCACCACGAGGCTAACAGGGTGAGTGGCTGGTGGCTGGTGGCTCTTGGCGGGTTGGCGGGAGCCGATGAGCGACCCCTCTTGGCTGGCTGGACCTGGCGCACTGCCAGTCACCAGCACGAGCCACCGACCCAGGGCTCGGAGTGGATTCGCGAAGGGCGTCAGCTGGGCGTCGCGAGCGCGTCCATGTCGCACAGCCCTTGACGACCCAGGGGCCTGCGTATATCTGTTCGCGCGTTTGGCGGGCGCGGGGGTGTAGCTCAGTTGGGAGAGCGTCGCGTTCGCAATGCGAAGGTCGTCGGTTCGATCCCGTCCACCTCCACCACGCCGCTGAACGGAAAGGCTCCAAGGTTGGCTTGGGGCCTTTCGCTTTTCTCGCCACCCGCGAGCCGCTGACGAGGCAGCACATGCCAGAGAACACTCCCCCACGCGGTCCCTCCGATGGACGCCGCGGACCTGGTTCCAATCGCCCCGGCGGTCCCGGTGGCGGACGCGGCGGCCCGGGCGGCCCCGGTGGCGGTCGCAGCTTCGGCGATCGCGGTCGCGGCCCCGGCGGCCCCGGTGGCGGTCGCGGTGGTCCCGGCGGTGAGCGTGGACGCGGTGGCCCCGGTGGGGATCGCGGTCGCGGTGGACCTGGCGGTGATCGTGGCCGCGGCGGACGCGGCGGCAAGGACCGCGGCGGACCTCCTGCGAGCGGCCGCTACATGGTCGAGAACCACATGCTCCAGGTGGCCAAGGACCTGGACAAGCCGATCACCGCGGGCGACTTCGCCAAGCAGGCCGAGCTGCTGACGTCGATGCGCGAGAAGCTCGCGCGCGTGAAGCCGTCGAACCTCGCGTCGTTCGAGTTCGATCCGCGCACGCGGCTCTTCACCGCGCTGCTCAAGCTCGGCCGCCAGACGCTCGCCGCCGACGCGCCCGAGGACAAGGTCAAGGCCAAGAACCAGGCGTTCGCCGAGCTGGGCGCGCTCTGGAAGGCGTTCGGTGAAGAGGAGCGCGCGGGCCAGGCGTTCGCGAACGCCGGCGAGGCCAAGGCGGCGCTCACCGCGTTCGAGAAGGCCGGCACCTGGGAAGGCGCGGCCGAGCTGCACGAGAAGGGCGGCAAATTCCGCGAGGCGGCCAAGCTCTACGAGGAGCACAAGGAGCTGGCGAAGGCGGCGGTGCTGCTCGAGAAGGGCAAGGATCCGCAGAACGCGATCCGCTTGTACATCGCGACCCAGAACGTCGACGCGGCGAAGGAGGTCTTGAAGAAGCTCCAGACCGACCAGGGCCGCAAGATCCTCACCGCGCTCAACGCCGGCGATCTCTTGCTCGATTTCCTCGCAGGGCGCGGGCGCTGGGAGGAGATCGGCAAGCTGTACCAGAAGGCCGGCATGCACGCCGACGCCGCGCAGGCGTTCATCAAGGCCGGGCGCACGCACATGGCCATCCACGCGTTCCGCGATGCGGGCGACGCGGCGGGCGCGGAGAAGATCATCAACGCGGAGATCGACGAGGCGAAGGCCAAGAACGATCCCAAGGCCATGGCCGAGGTGTACGCGCGGTGGAAGATGTTCGCGCAGGCGGCGGAGGCGATCCTCGCCACGAGCGTGGACAAGGCCATCGAGTACGTGGGCAAGGCCGGCGACGACCAGGACGCAAAGAAGTTTGCCGAGCGTCAGGCCGTGGCCTCGCGCGAGGCGGGCGATCTGCTGCACGCGGGCAAGTGGTACGAGAAGCTCGGGCTCTTCGAGGAAGCGGCGCGCGCGTACATCGAGGGCAAGCTGCAGCGCGATGCCTTGCGGCTCTTCGAGCAGCTCGGCGATTGGCGGAGCGCGGGCGCGTGCGCGGAGCAGCTCGGCATGAAGGAGAAGGCGGCCGAGTTCTACAACCGCGTGGGGGACTATGAGGCGGTGGAGCGGGTGCGCGGGTCTTAACTCGAAGGCTCGAGCACAGGGGAAACGCGATGGTGGGCAAGCTCCTCTCGCTGTTCAAGTCGGCGCCGTCGTCACCGAAGGAACCTCCGAAGGCTGGTCCCCAGCTCGCGATGCCGCTCTTCTCAACGAGCGAGCCGATCGACTTTGCCGCGGTCCCTGCAGCGTGGGCGACGCTCTTTCCAGACGAGCCCGCCCTTCGGCTCGTGGAAATCAAGGGGAGCTCGAGCGCGTTCTCGTTCGGGCAGCAGTCGGTGGTGGTGGGGCACATGCCCGTGCCCATTCCCAACGACGAGGCCGTCCACGCCGTTCGCACCTCGTGGATGTGGCAGCAGCCAGACGACGCCATCCGGGCGCATCGCTCGCACGCGATCGTGACGGCGATGTCCTCAGGTGACCCGGTGCGCGACGCGACGCTCGTCGCACGCTTTTGTGCCGCGGCGCTGAAGGCCTATTCGGGCGTTGCGCTCTACTGGGGCAGCGGCCGGCAAGTGCTGCCGCCTGCCGTAGTCGAGGGCATGACCACCGAACTCGACGGCCTACCCGTGATGCTGTGGATTGGGCTCACCATCTCTGGCGAATCGAAGACAGGTCCGTTCTCTGCCGCGACGCACGGCCTCGAGGCGCTCGGCCACAAGGAGTTCGAGGTCCGGGGAACCCGCGCGGGCATCGGCAACTTGCGGGGCCATCTCTACAACTTCGCGAGCTACGTGCTCGAAAATGGTCCGGTGCTGAAGCACGGCCAGACCATCGGCCCCGACGCCGACACGCACTGGAAGATCAGCCACGAGCCGAGCAAGCTTGTTCCCGGGCGCGATGTGATCGTGTTGGGGATTCCGTAGCGGTCGCGCCAGCGGTTTGCGACCACACATCGAGCACTACAAACACGAAGGCCGGCGATGCGGAACTCCGCACCGCCGGCCTCATGTGAACCCACATCTAGTGCGACGCCCCGTTCACCTGGGTGCCGCTCGCGCCGTTGACCATGGGCGCGATGGCGGTGGCCTCACCGCCGGGGCGGCAAGCCCCTGAGCGTCAAGGCCGGCGACGTCTTTGAGGTCGACTCGGGTGGCTCTCGAATCGACGTCGGCGACGGAGGCGAGTGGCAGGCCATCATCTGCTGGGAGCTGCCGCTCCTCTTCTACTGATCGGCGTGGCCCGCTCGGGACTTTCTTTCAAAAGTTCTCGCGGGTGTCGAATTACACAGTTCGATCCCCGCAACCATCGCGATGCTGCGGTGTAGAAGCAGGTTCGTGGCAGAGTGCGTGCCCGTTGGACCGACGGACCTGCGCTCTTGGAGATCCCATGCGAACCGCTCAAACCTTCAACCGCATCGTGCTGACGCTGGTCGTCGGCTGCCTGGCCGGCTGCTTCAAGTCCACGGCGCCCGCAGGCTCGACGTCGAGCTCCACGGCCGCTGGCGCCGCGGGTGCCACGGGCGCGTCGGGCTCCACGGGTGCGACCGGCGCGACGGGCACGACGACCGGCGGCTCCGGCACCACGGGCGCGACGGGCAGCACTGGCGCCGCCGCCACCACGGGCTCCACGGGCCAGAGCTGCGCCGCCGGCGAGACCGTGTGCACGGGAGAGTGCGTGAACACGCAGAACGATCCCGATCACTGCGGCAACTGCTCCACGGTCTGCCCGAGCACCGCATCCAACTGCAGCCGCGGCAACTGCACGGCGCAGTGTCCGGCCAACGAGATCAACTGCGCTGGCTCCTGCGCGAACGAGGCCAGCGACCCCACGCACTGCGGCAGCTGCACCACCGTCTGCGCCGCCGGCGAGCAGTGCGTCTCCGGCCAGTGCGAGGCCGCGTGTCCGCCGCGCGAGCAGCACTGCGGCTCGACCTGCGCCGATCTCCAGAACGATCCCGCCAACTGCGGCGCGTGCGCGAACGCGTGCACGGGCACCACGCCCGACTGCAGCGGCGGGCACTGCGTCGCCACCTGCCCCACGAACCAGCAGAACTGCAGCGGCTCGTGCGTGAACACGGCAGAGGACCTGGCCAACTGCGGCGCGTGCGGCAACGCGTGCACGAGCGGTCAGGCCTGCGTGTCCGGGACGTGCACCACGTGTACCTCGTCGCAGACGGTCTGCGGTGCTGGCTGCGTGGACACCCAGACCGACAACAACAACTGCGGCGGCTGCGGCCAGCGCTGTCAGAACAACGCGAGCTGCGTGTCGGGCGCCTGCGTGACCCAGTGCGCGGCCGGAAACTCGTTCTGCGACAACACCTGCGTCGACCTGCTCAGCGACGGGCAGAACTGCGGCAGCTGCGGCAACGCGTGCAGCGGCACCACGCCAAACTGCAGCATCGGCCAGTGCGTGGCGAGCTGCAACGCGCTGGAGACGAGCTGCCCGGGCGGCGTCTGCACGAGCACGCAGATCGATCCCGCGAACTGCGGTTCGTGCGGCAACAAGTGCCCCGTGAACTCGGCGTGCGTCCAGGGCGCGTGCCAGACCTGCACCGCGCCCCAGGTGATGTGCGGCGCGCGCTGCGTGGACACGCAGACCGATCACGGCAACTGCGGCACGTGCGGCAATCGCTGCGGAAACAACCAGACCTGCACCGCGGGGACGTGCGGCTAGAGTCCGCGGTCCTTGTTCATCCACTCGCGCGGGTTCCACGACGGCGAACTGCAGCCGATGGGTTTGAAGCTCAGCTGCGGATCATCCGACTGGAGGATGACGAGCAGCCGTCGTCCGACGAGCATGTGCTGTCGGCTCTGGTTCGCGAAGATGTCGAGCACGTTCCAGGTGAAGTCGCCGAACGATTCGGCGGCCGCGTCGAAGCGATCGAACACGAGGCATCGGCCGCCTTCATCAGGAATGGCGATGTCGCGCATGCAGTCGTTGAGCGCGTCGAGGTTGTGGCCGAAGTAGTCGGGGAAATCGAGCTGCACCGCGAGTCTCGCGAGCGCCTCGGCAGGCGAGCTCCATGCCGCCGCGTCAAAGCGATCGATGACGTAGGCGTTCGTGCTCAGCCAGCTCAGATCCTCCTCGAGCACGGTCCGCTTCAAGTAGAGCGCGACTGGTCCCGCTTGAAGCAGGCGAAAATCGAGGCGCGACCAGGTCTCGGGATCGTCGCGGAACGCGGCCATGCGGCGTTTGTAACTTCACCTCCCGCTCGACGTCGATGTTCGTCGGGCCCATTTCAAGCCGCGCGAACCAACGCGCTGCACGATTTCGATGGCCACGGCTCCGACCCTTCCCGACATCGAGTCGTGCCGGATTGAGTCGTAGGATCTTCGTTCCCCCCGGAGGCACCTTGCGTCGAGCCCTCTCGATCTTCGTCATGGCGATGGCGCTGACCGCCTGCTCCAAGAGCAACACCAAGACCAGCAGCGGAAGCAGCACCTCTGCGGGCACGAACGCTGGCAACGGCTCGAGCACCGCCACCACCTCGGCGGGCTCGAACGGTACCAACGGCTCGACGGCCGCGAACGGCACCGGCGGCTCCAGCGCGACCAACGGCACCGGCGGCACGAGCGCGAGCAACGGCGGCAGCTCCGGCGGCACCAGTGGCTCGAGCTGCACCGGCGTCGACGCGCTCGCCATCTCGCCCGCAACCTCGAACGTGACGCTCACCGGCGGCACCGCGTCGCCGATCACCTTCACCGCGAGCGGCACGCGCGGTGGAAGCAACGTGAGCGTCGCGGCCAGCGATCTCACCTGGACCGTCACTCGCGCCGACGACTCCGATCCCGGCACGATCGCCGATGGCGTGTACCAGCCCAATCCCAGCGCGGGCGGCACGGTGACCATCACCGCCACCGGCTGCGGCCAGACCGCGACGGCCACGGTGACGTTCTTCCTCGACTTCACCGCGACGTCCGTCACCGACGGCGGCACGGCGATCTCGAGCAGCGACTTCTCAGGCGCGGACGGCGGCGTGGTCGGCCCGAAGTCGCCGCAGATCATCTACCCGAGCGACGAGACGCGCTTCCCTCGCAACATCTACAAAGTGCTCTTCCAGTGGAAGCGCCAGGGGAACAGCCTCTTCCGCCTCACCTTCACCGGCAGCAACAGCGTGGTCACCGTCTACACCGACGGAAGAGATCCGACGTGCAGCGCAGTCGCGAACACGGCCGGATGCTGGCAGGCCGACGCCACCACCTGGAGCGCCATCGCTGGCTCCAACGCGGGCAGCACGGTGGATCTGGAGATCGACGGCGCGGTCTCGTCGGGCACGACCGTGTACACGAGCACGCACGAGACGCTCGGCTTCTCCAAGCGCGACGTGCCCGGCGCCATCTTCTACTGGGCCGCGAGCGTGGGCGGCATCCAGCGCGCCACGGTGAGCGACGCCGCGCCCGAGAACTACCTCGTGCCGACCACCGTCCTCTCCAACAGCGACACCGTGAGCTGCGCCGCGTGCCACGCGCTCTCGCGCGACGGCAAGTTCATGGCCGTGTCCGGCCAGGCGACCGGTCCCGCGACCATGAACCACGGCCTGTGGAACATGCAGGTCACGCCGTATCCGCCGCCGGTGCCGCTGCAGGCGCAGTTCGCGTCGCCTTCAGGTGACTCGTTCGCGAGCTTCTCGCCCGACGACGCCAAGCTCATCTTCTCGCCGCGCAACGGCGGCCAGCTCCTGGTGCTCGACGCGGACGCCGGGAGCATCATCGCTCCGGTCGTGGACGGCAACGGCGCGGCGGTGAAGGGCACGGCGCCCGACTGGTCGCCGGACACGACGACCGACACGTTCGCGTACGCGGACACCAACGGCGCCATCGCCATCCTGAACTGGCTCGGCGGCACGCAGTTCACCGCGGCCCGCGTCATCGCGCCGAAGATTGGCGCCGCCAAGAACGCCTACCCGCGCTACTCGCCCGAGGGCGACTGGGTCGCGTACACCAACAACAACACGCTGCTCTACGTGGTGCCCTCTGATGGCGGCGCGCAGATTCAGCTCACCGCCGCCAACCACGTGGTGAACAACGCCCAGGACGCGAACCCGAAGGAGACGAGCATGCCCACCTGGGCGCCGCCGGGCGATCTGCGCTGGGTGGCGTTCAACTCGCAGCGCGCGTACGGCCTGGTGACCAACGGCGGCACGAACCAGATCTGGGTCGCGGCGGTGGACTTCTCGCGGCTCGATGGCGGCGAGGTCGACCCGAGCTATCCCGCGTTCCGGCTGCCGTTCCAGGAGCTGACTGCGAAGAACCACCGCGCGTTCTGGGTGCAGGACATCCGCGCCACCGAGGACGCTGGTCCGGCGCCCGACGCGGGCGAGCCGGTCGACGCCGGTCCGCCGCCGGATGCGGGCACGTGCGTGGCCACGGGCGACGTGTGCAACCTCGCGACCTCGAGCTGCTGCGACGCGTTCCTGACCGGCGCGTTCTGCGGCGACCCGGGCGACGGCGGCGCGCAGTGCGTGGTGCCGGCGTTCCAGTAGCCGCGGGGTTGAACCGTCTGGGCGCGCGGGCAGAATCTCGCCCATGTCCGCGCGCTGCCCCGACGACGGCCAGGAGCTCGTCACCCAGTCTGTCGCACCCGAGTGTCCGCGCTGCGGCGGCGTGTGGGCCGCGGCCGACGAATTCGCGGCGCTCACGCCCAAGGCCGGCACGCACCTGCTCGCGCCCGAGACGCGCACCGACGCCGCCGCGTTCAAGAAGCCGCGCGCGTGTCCCGAGTGCGCTGCGCCGCTCGCGCCCTGGCGCATCGGCAAGCTCGACGCGTGGGCCGATCGCTGTCCCTCCTGCGAGCGCTTCTGGTTCGAGAAGCAGGATCTGCGATCGCTGGAGATGGTCGCGAAGCGGCAAGCGGTGCAGCAGGCCTACCAGAGCTTCACGCCCGAGGAGCGCAAGGAGCTCGCGCGCGACCTCGCTCAAGCGAGCGAAGGCGACGGCTACCCGCTCTCGCCCATTCACGCGACGCTCGCGCACCTGGGCTTGCCCGTGATTCGTCGCACGCAAGGAAGCCGCACGCCGGTGGTGACGTGGATGCTCGCGCTGGGGCTGGCGGTTGCGTATTTCGTCGGCGGCGCGACGCAGGTCAACGACTGGGGTCTGCACCCCGCGAACGCGACGCTCGCTGACGCGTTCAGCGCCAACTTCGCCCACTTCGGCGTGCTGCACCTTGTGGGCAATCTCTACTTCCTGCTCGCGTTCGGCGACGGCGTGGAGCAGCGGCTCTGGCGCCCGCTGGTGCTGGTGATGTTCGCGGTGCTCGGCACCGCGTCGCTGATGCTCGACGCTTTCGCTCAACCCGAGGTCGAGGTCATCGCCGGCGCGAGCGGCGGCATCGCGGCGATCATGGGCGCGTGTGTGGTGCTGCAACCCCAAGCGCAAGTCGTCATGGCCATCGCCGAACGCGCGGTGAAGGTGCCGATCTGGGGCTGGGGCCTGGCCGAGCTCGGCCTGCAGACGCTGATGGCGATGCTGGGCGTACCGGGAACGGCCTGGATCGCACACCTGGCGGGGATGATCCTCGGCGGCCTCGCGGGCGCGCTCGTGCGCGCCGCGAAGCTGGAGATCAAACCGCAGCCGGCGTAGCCACGCAGAGGTCGTCGTTCTCGACGGTGTCCACGTGCGCCTTGTCCAGGTGCTGCAGCAGCTCGCCCGACACGCACTGCTGCGCCTCGAGATACGTGGGCGCCGAGGCGAGGCTCGAGAAGGTGCAGAGCGGGCAGCAGATCTGGGCAGTGAAGCTGGGGAACACGACGTGCTTCTCCATGATGGTGTGGAACAGACGCGACTTGGGGCCATTCCCGACAACGCAGCGCTTGAAACGTTTGTGGGCTCCAAAACATTCAATACGCGTAGTGTTGGCTCCAATTTCAGCGGGGGCTGCATGCGTCTCGGGTGGATGTCGCTGGTGATCGCGGTGGCCGTCTCGGGGTGCTCGTCGTCGAAGACGAGCAGCGCTTCCAGCTCGGGCTCGACCACTGGCACAGGCGCCACGTCCACAGCCACGTCGTCGGCAGGTTCGACCAGCGCGAGCAGCGCTTCCAGCACCGGCAACTCGACCGCCGCGAGCACGAGCTCGACGGGAAGCAGCGGCACGCACTCGACGGGCTCGTCCGGCTCGACGTCGACCAACACCAGCACCTCGACCACCGGCTCCGGCTCGACCACGGGCGCAGTTCCGGGTGGGCCGCGCGTCATCTACACAGACGTCGTCTCCGGACCGAACTCGGGTGGCGAAAACAACGACGGCGCGTACCTCTCCATCTTCGGCCAGACCTTCGGCTCGACGCTCGCGAACGTGACAGTGACCATCGGCGGCGTGGAGGTCGCGCGCTACCTCACGCTGGGTGCGTCGATGGCGCGGCCCGACATCCAGCAACTCACGGTGCAAGTTGGCGCGCTCGGCACGCCAACTCCGGGCACGCCGCTGCCGATTCAGGTGACCGTGAACGGCGTCGCGTCGAACAGCGATGTCACCTTCACCGTGAACCCGGGCCGCATCCTCTACGTGGACAACGTGAACGGCAGCGACAACACCGCTGTCCCCGGCGACATCACGCACCCGTACAAGCACGTGCAGTTGGTGGGTAACAACAAGACCGCCGCCGCGGTATCGCAACCTGGCGACACGATCGTCTTGCGCGGCTCGGGCACGCCGTACACGGATCTCGGGAACGGCAACGACTTCGTGCGCGTCATTGACATCGGTGGCAGCGAGCCCACGGGCGCCAGTGGCACGGGGCCGCTCGCGTTCATCGCGTACCCCGGCGAGACCGTGAACGTCGTCAACGGCTCGGGCGGCGTGAGCGACGCGGCCGTGTTCTCCGGAATTGATCAGACGGCGGGATACTCAGGAGGAAATTGGGTCACGATTGCCAACTTGCACCTCGAGGGCGACGGCACCGCCGGCGTGATCGCGCTGCAAATCGCGAGCGACCACTGGCGCATCGTGAACAACGAGCTCACCGCGCCGAACACCAACAACGCCAACGTGCGCGCGGCCGGCGTGAACGGCAACGGCCCGAACACGGTCGTCTACGGCAACTCGATCCACGACATCACCGGCTCGGGCGGCGAGGCCCACGGCGTCTACATCGACGGCGATGGCTCGTATGACATTGCGTACAACGTGATCTTCAACGTCGCGAGCGGCTACGGCATTCAGGCCTACAACAACGGCAGCAACGGCTCGAACACCACCAGCAACATGCGGGTGCACCACAACTACGTTCACGACGTGACCGGCAAGGGCTGTTTGAACATCGCCGACGGCTCGGCCAGCGGATTCGCGTGGTGGGACAACGTCTGCGCGAACATCCACCTCTCGTGCCTGCACTTCAACAGCCTCGATCTCGTTGATGCGCAGGTATTCAACAATACTTTCTACAATTGCAGCATCGGCGGCGGCGCGGGCGGCCATGGCGCGATCGATAACGACTGGGCCGAGCTCGACACCCAGCAGGTGACGCTCGTGAACAACATCGTCGTTCCCGCGAGCGGCGCCGACTACACGGGCGGCAGCGGCAACGGATGGGGCGACGGCGTCTTCGTGAGCAACCTCTACGACAACGGCTCCACGCCGCCCAACGACGCGAGCGCCGTGAACGCGCCGCCGCAGTTCGAAAATGCGGGCGCCGACTTCCACCTCGCGAACGGCAGCCCGGCGATTGGCGCGGGCTCGTCGAGCGCTTCGTCGCTGGTGACGGACAACTTCGAGCTCACGCCGTGGAGTGGCGCGCTCGACATCGGCGCGTACTAGTCGCCCGTCTTCTCGCCGATGAACCCGTCCTGCTTGTCGCGGAAGAGCAGGTTGAACGAGGTCAGCGAGCCGTAGCACTTGGTGATGTACTGCTCCATCTCCACCTTCTCGGCGTCGCTGAGCTTGGGGTGCGCGTTGATCTTCTGCTCCAGCACGCGCAGGCGATCGCGCACCATCACCACTTTGTGGAAGAGCGCGTCGACGGGCAGCTCCTTGGCCTGAAGCGCGGCGTCGTGCGGCTTGATGAGGATGGTGCCGCCTTCCCACTTGGGCGCGAGGGGCACGTGCGACGACTCGCCGATCGCCTCGCGGATGATGGCCTTGAGCTCTTCGCGGGTCATGTTCCAGTCCTCTCCGAGATCGACGTCGGGAACCTGCGGCGCAGGCGCGTCCACGTGGCCCAGCTCGCGGCCGTGGCGAACCACGGTGGGCGCGATGTTCTGCATCCGGTGCGCACGTTCGCGTTTGGGAGCCTCGGGCAGCGCGGTGGGGATCGCCGCGTCGCGCGCGAGGAAGCTCGAGCAGATGGGCGCCTCGGGCGGAAACAGCCCGCGGCCCGGCATCACCCGGCAGTTGCCCACCCAGGCCCCGGCGTCGTTGCGCGAGTGGACCTTCCAGAGCCGACAGCGGCCGCACGCCTTCGCGGGCAGGTCGCTCGGCAGGACGAACTCGTCCGGGGGCGCAGCGGGCTGGTTCTCGTCGGCCACGGCGGCACCCTAGATCCGAGCGCCTCGCGTGCCAAGGCCGGCTACTTGCCTGGTGTGGCGGCGGGCATCACGTCCTTCTGGCAGCGCTCGATGCCGCTCGACGTGTCGCAGTACTCGCCGGGGCCACAGTTCCCGCCGCAGGGCTTGGCCTGGGCCTTCTTCTTCTCGGTCGGGTCGATGGCCGTGGGCTTGGCCAGCGGATCCGGCTCGCCCAGGCCCGGCGCGTAGTGCGCGTTCTCGTGGTCCGGATCCATCGTGGCCCGCGGCGCGTCGCTGTTGCTGCTCGCGCAGGCGCCGAGCAGGACCGTGGTGAGGAGCAGGGTGGGGAGTCGCATGGTGGGGGCTCACTTCGGCGGGTTGGCCGCCGCGGACTTGATCGTCGGATCGAACGGCTTGGGCTCATCGGGCTTGGCCGTGACCTTGGTGTCGAGCGCGGCCTTCGCCTCGGCAGCGGGGATGCAGCGGCCCACGCCGTCGCGCTCGTCGCAGACTTCGTCTTCGCCGCAGGCTGCGTGGCAGGGCAGGGCCTCGCAGGTGCCGGTGCGCGGCTCGCAGTAGGTGCCGTACACGCAGTCGGCGTAGCAGAGGCCCTGGGCGCGCTGGGCACCCGAAGCCGTGGCCGCGGCGGCGGTGTTGATGGCTGCGTCCACCGCCATGCCCGGGCCGTTGTAGCTCGCGCAGCCCGAGAGCAGCATCAGCACCGGTGCGCGAAGGCGACGCATGCCCGGATTCTAGCAGCGACGTTAGGGCGACGCCCCGGGCACATCCGGGTGCTGCGGGGAGCTGGGCGGCGCCGAGGAGAGCGGCGGGGTCGTCCCGATGGGCAGCTTCTCGTCGGCGTTGGCGTCGTGCTTCTGGGTCACGGCCAGGCCCGGGGCGGGCACGCACTTCTCGCTGGTGGCGGTCACCTGGCAGGTCTCGTTGGGGCCGCACGCGTCGCGGCATGGCAACGTGTCGCAGAGCTTGGTCTTCAGGTTACACGTGGTGCCGGGCGCGCAGATGGTGAAGCACTCGCCGGTCGCCACGCGCGCGCCGCCGACGGCTGTGGCGAGCGCCACGTTGGCCAACGCGCCGGCCCCAGCCGCGGCCGGGGTGGGCGCGCTGCGACAGCCCGCGAGGACCAGCACGCTCAGCAATGCAAGCCGCTTCATCAAACGCGCTCGACCGAGAACACGCCGTGGATGCGCTCGATGGTCTGCATCACCTCGGTGAGCTGCTTGAGATCCGAGATGGTGACCTCGAAGGTGTTCACGGCGCGGTCGTCGCCGGTGGCGCGGCAGTTGGCCTGCGAGATGTTCACGCCCTTGGAATTGAAGGTCTGGCTGATGTCCGCGAGCATGCCGGGGCGATCCGCGCTGAGGATGCGCAGCGTGACCGGGCGCTTGAAGTCGCCCTTGATGTCCCAGCTCACGTCCACGCGGCGCTCGGGATCGGTGGAGAGCGCCTTCTCGCAGCCCACGGTGTGCACGGTGACGCCGCGGCCGCGGGTGATGAAGCCCACGATGTGATCGCCCGGCACCGGGTTGCAGCAGCGGCCGAAGCGCACCAGCACGTCGTCGATGCCGCCGATCTTCACGCCGCCGGTGCGCTCGCGCGCGCCCGGGACGATCTTGCGAACCGCCTCGGTGAAGCGGGTGAGCCCGTTCTTGGGCGCCTCGGGGGCGTTGGAGAGCGCCTTCTCTTTTTCGGCGAGCTCCTCGGGGCCGATGAGCCGCGCGAGGATCTGCGGGCCGGTGAGCTTGCCGTAGCCCAGGGCCACGAGCATGTCCTCGTGGGTGCGGTAGCCGAGGTCGGCGCCGACCTTGTCCAGGTCGCCGCTCTTGATGGCCTTGTTGAGGTTGACGCTGAACTTTTTGAACTCGCGCTCGGCGAGCTCGCGGCCCAGCTCCAGGCTCTTCTGACGCTGCTGCGCCTTGATGTACTGGCGGATCCGCGCCTGCGCGCGCGAGGTCTTGACGAACGTCAGCCAGTCCTTGCTCGGCGTGCCGCTCGGCGAGGTCAGAATCTCGATCGTGTCGCCGTTCTTGAGCTTGTAGCGGAGCGGGGTGATCTTGCCGTTCACCTTGGCGCCCACGCACTTCTCGCCCACGGCCGAGTGCACGCTGAAGGCGAAGTCCACGGGCGTGGCGCCGCGCGGGAGGCTCTTCACGTCGCCGCGAGGGGTGAACACGAAGACCTCGTCGGTGAAGAGGTCCACCTTCACCGTCTCGAGGAACTCCTTCGGATCCTTGAGGTCCTGCTGCCACTCCATGAGCTGGCGCAGCCAGGCGAACTTCTCGTCGTCCTTGGTGAGAGCGCCCTTGCCCTCTTTGTAGGCCCAGTGCGCCGCGATGCCTTCCTCGGCGATCCGGTTCATCTCCTCGGTGCGGATCTGCACCTCGATGCGGTCGCCGAACGGCCCAATCACCGTGGTGTGCAACGACTGGTACATGTTCGGCTTGGGGATGGCGATGAAGTCCTTGAAGCGGCCCGGCACCGGCTTCCACATCGAGTGGATCAGGCCCAGCGCCTCGTAGCAGCCCGGCATCTGCTTGGTGATGATGCGGAAGGCGATCACGTCCTGGACTTGATCGAACTCGATGCCCTGGCTGCGCATCTTCTTGTAGATGCTGTAGCTGTGCTTGAAGCGGCCGTGGACCGCGGCCTCCAGGTTGTTCTCCTTCAGCTTGGCCTGGATGAGCTCGATGACCTCTTCGATGTAGCGCTCGCGCTCGCGCTTGCGCTTGGCGATCTTCTCCTGGAGGTCGGCGTAGTCCTTGGGCTTGAGGTACTTGAAGCTCAGGTCCTCGAGCTCGGTCTTGATCCAGCTGATGCCCAGGCGGTTGGCCAGCGGCGCGTAGATGTCGAGGGTCTCCTGGGCGATGCGCTGCTGCTTCTCAGGCGCCATGTGCTCGAGCGTCCGCATGTTGTGCGTGCGGTCGGCGAGCTTCACCAGGATGACGCGGATGTCCCGCGCCATGGCCACGATCATCTTGCGGAAGTTCTCGGCCTGCTTCTCTTCGACGGTGGCCGTGGTGGCCACGGAGAACTGGCCCAGCTTGGTGACGCCGTCGACGAGCTCGGTGATCTCGCGCGAGAAGAGCTCGGTGAGCTCCTCGGGGGTGGCGAGGGTGTCCTCGATGGTGTCGTGGAGGAGGCCGGTGACGATGCTGGCCTCGTCGAGCTTGAGCTCGGCGAGGATGCCGGCCACCTCGAGCGGGTGGATGAGGTAGGGCTCGCCCGACTTCCGGATCTGACCCTGGTGCACCTTGGCCGAGTAGACGTAGGCCTTCTTGATGAGGTCGAGGTCGGGATCGGGGTGGTACGCCTTGACGCGTTCCAGGATGTCGTTGAGACGCAGCATGCGCTCGTCGCGCTACCCCTCTGGACCGACGAATTTCCCCGTGCGGCCGCTGAAAAACCGGCCCGCCGGTCCTCGGGGTGTCGTCGGCCGGAAGGAACGATATCGCCCCGCACCCACGACCGCAACCGACGCGGTGCATCATTTTTGGGGCGAGTTTGTCCGCGGGTTGACGGAGGCAGGGGCGGGCAGCGAGGAGACGCTCGCCGTTTCTGCAGACCTTCCCGGTGCGGCCCCGATCAGAAGTCGGCCCCCGGACGCGGCGTCGGCAGCGCGGCCTCCAGCGGCATCGCGGGCGAGCGGTCGCCGTAGAGCGCGCGGTAGGCGAGGTAGTCGCCCACCACGTTCTTCACGTAGAGCCGCGTCTCGCGGAACGGGATGGCCTCGACGAACTCGTCGAAGGGCAGGTTCCCGTTCTTCTCCATCCAGCCGTTCACGCTTTGTGGGCCGGCGTTGTAGGCCGCGGCCGCGAGCCCCGCGTGTCCGAACCGCCCCGCGAGCTCGGCCAGGTACCAGACCCCCAGCGGAACTTCGGTGTCGGGCCGGTGCAGATCGGGGCCGCTGGGCAGATCCTTCTCGCCCAGCAGCCCGGCGATCTTCTGCGCCGTCGGCGCGAGCATCTGCATGAGCCCGATCGCGCGCGCGCCCGATTCCACGCGCGGATCGAACGCGCTCTCGCGCCGCATGATCGCCCACGCGAACGCGGGGTCGAGCCCGAACGACTGGGCCGCGGGCTCCACCAGCTCGGGATACGCCCGCGGATAGAGGAGCGCGAGCGCCGACGGATTCTTCTCCTCGAGCGCCTTGTGCCAGAGCCGGCCGTTCGCGACGGCGTACGCGCGGCCCCACTCGCCCAGCCCCACGCAGAACGCGGCGAGCTGCGCGGAGGCGTCGGGATCGTGCGTGGAGCGGATGGCGGCATCGAGCGCCTCGCCGCGCTCGTTCCAGAGCCCGACGTCGGAGAGCGCCTGGGCGAGCACCGCGAGAGTTCCGAGCGTGGTGCCGACGTTGCCTTGCGGCGGCGCGAGCGCAGCCGTGGGCGCGGGCGGCTCGGGCGGCTTGCCCAGCTCGGCGAGGCGCACGCGCGAGAGGGCCGCGTAGAACCCGAGCGGCGCGGCGCGGATGCAGCTGCGGAAGAGCGGGTCGGCGTCCTTCGGTGCGGAGAGCTTCGCCTCCCAATAGAGCGCCTGCGGCACCAGCGACGACGCCGGGTAGCGCTTCACCAGTCGCTCGAAGCCGTCGTGGGCGCGGGGCTTGTCGCCGGCGCGCAGGGCGGCGTACGCGGCGAACCACGCGGCCTCGTCCGATTTGCGCGAGCTCGGGCGCTGGCTCAGGTACTGCTCGAACCGCGCGATGGCGTCGGCGTACTGGCCTTTGTCGAAGGGCAGGAAGGCGTCGAGGAACGCGGCGTCGTCGCCGGTGCGATCGCGACGCTTGCCCACGGCGTCGAAGAGCGCGTCCGCGGTCTTCATGTCCCCGCGTCGCCAGGCCGCACGCGCGAGCAGCGTCTGCGCCTCCGCCGCGGGCTCGGACTTCGGCGCGGCCCTCACCGCCGCATTGAGGGCGTCCGTCGCTGCGGGCCGCTCCTTCAGCTCGGCCAGCGCGCGCGCTTTCAGGAGCAGCAAGCGCGCGCGCAACTCGCCGCGGGGCTTGAGCCCGATCCCCAGCTCGGCCTCGGCCGCCGCCGCCGCTGGACCGACGTGCTCGAAGAGCCGCTTCGCCCGCTGCAGCCGATCCTCGGGACGCGCCTGCTTTCCGAAGGTCGCTTCGAGCGTCGCGGCAGCCGGGTGCTCGGCGTAGGTGAGCCAGAGCTGGTGCTCGGTGTCGCGCGCGCCCTTGGCGTCGCCGCAGCCCGCCTGCGCGCGGGACATGGCCGAGAGCCACTCTGCGGTCTTCTCCGCGTGCGGCCGGGACTTGAAGGCGGCCACCGCGTCGCAGCTCTTCCCCGAAGCCAGCAACGCGTCGCCAAGCCGACCCGCCGCGCGCGAGGCGAGCGCGTCGATCACCGCGCCATCGCGTGCCGCCGTGAACGGCGCCACCGCGCCCGCGGGATCGCCCGCGTAGAAGCGCGCGTCGCCGAGCGCGAGCTGATGGTACGGCTCCAGCGCGCCCAGGTGTCCCGCGGGAAACTCGAGGAACTTCACCGCCGCCGCGTGATCGCCGAGATCGTGCGCCGCCACGCCGGCGATGAGCCGCGCGCGCTCCACGTCGGAGCCGCCCGCGGCGATCACCTTCTCCGCTTCCGCTCGGGCGAGAACATCGTCCTGTTCGCCCAGTGCAGATGCTGCCTTCGCCAGCGGCGCAGGAGGGGCCGCGAGGATCACCAGGCTGAGCAGGACGGCCGTCACTTCACACTCCAGGGGTACCCGAGTTGACAACGGCCGCGGCGAAAATCAATAGTGCGCGCCGTTCGAGGGGGCCCACGCATCCTAGGTCGTTCGGCGACCATTCTGGGGGCCGCTTCCACGGCAGCACCGCGGTGATTACACTGCGGCCGACGTGACGCGACGCGTAGGCCACATCTGAGCACACGAGGTCCGTCGGGAGCAGATGCAGGAGCAGGTGAAGCGAAACGGGCGGGGGCCCATAGCGGGAATACGGAGGACGCTCACCCATGAAGCCTTTTCCAACCGAATTGCCGGCGCCCATCAACCCCGAGGCTCACGGAAAGAGCCCCTCGGTCGAGGCACACCGCAATCTCTTCTGCCACCACTACGACGGCTGCCTCGACGAGGCGGTCAAGAAGGGGTGGAACAGCTTCACCTGCATGGCCTGCCCGCTGTACGGGGTGAACAACCCCGACAAGTGGGAGGGCGGCATCGAGGGCTTCGCCACCCAGCGCCGGGTGGTCTAGCTCCGCCTCGACGAACCTCGGGCCAGGGTTTTCCCCGGGCCCACCCTCAAATCTTCGAGCACCTGCGGCGTCTCCGGACACCTGCGTCGCGCCAGCCGCGGTCGAGCTCGGCCGCGTTCACGCGGGCGTCACGCGTTGTCGACGTCGTTTCGCGGCGTTGCGCGGAGCGGTTTTAGGGCTGCGAGCTGGCGAGCGTCTTGCTTTGCGTTGGGCCGTCGATGTTGTTGGGAGGCCGCAATGCGCCGCAAGCTCGTCCGCCGTTCGATCCGTCCCGCTGGCATCCAGGCCATGAGCCCGAGCCTGTACGCGCAGGTCCGCGCTGCGATCCGCGCGTTGGTTCCCGCTCGCGCCTAATCGGCGGTCGGTCGCGGCTCGCGGACGCTACGCGTCGTCGTCGGGCTCGTCCTCGACGTCCTCGTCGCCGGCCTCTTCGAGCTCGTCGGCGTCCTCATCTTCATCGCCGGCTGCATCCTCGACCTCCGGCTCCACCGCCACCGGCGCCTTCTCGCGCGGCGCGCGCTTGCTCGCCGGCTTGAGCGCCGGGCTCTCGCGCTGGTCCGCCCCGCACTTGGGGCAGAGCGGCTCCGGCTTCTTCAAGTCGTAGAACTTCGTGCCGCACTTGAAGCAGGTGAACTTGGTACCCAGGTCCTTGGCCGGCATCGTGGCGCGTTCCTCGTTGCGAGGGCGAATACCCGTGGATGACAGGGGCGGCTGAATTAGACAACCGCCCGGAAGGTGTCAAGGAAACGCAGCGCGCGACGCCCCGTGAGGCCGTTGTGGCCGGCGTTGCTTGCGGGTGGGCCATCGCCTACCATGGCGCTCTCCCAACCGCGGGATTCCTCCGCCGGGCTGGCTGTGCCAGAGCGCTCGCGCGCGACGGCGCACAGGGGAACGGACGCGCGACGTGAAATTCGCCTGCGAGAGCTGCCAGACCAAGTACACCATCCCGGATGAGAAGGTCCGCGGGAAGGTGCTGAAGATCCGCTGCAAGAAGTGCGGATCGGTCATCACGGTCAAAGAAGAAGTCGCGGCCATCCCCGAGCCGGAGGCGCCACCCGTCGAGGAGCGCACGCGCGTCGCGGACATTGGCCTGCTCGAGAAGCTGCGCCAGGCCGAGGAGGCCAAGAACGCCGGGAGCTCCACGCAGCAGGCGGCGCCCGCGTACAGCGAGCCCGAGGCGCCGCTGCCCGTCGAGTGGTACGTGATGATCAACGGCGAGCAGGTGGGTCCGCTCTCGCCCGACGATCTCGGCGCCAAGATCGCCAGCAACGAGGTGAGCGATCGCAGCCACGTGTGGCGCGACGGCATGGCCGAGTGGAAGCGCGCCGCCGACGTGGACGAGCTCGCCAAGCACTTCGCGCCGCCGCCTCCGCCGCCCAAGCCTGCTGCCCCTCCGCGCGCACCGCCGTCTCCGCCGCGCATGGCGCCCGCTCCCGCACCGGCGCCTGCCCGCGCTGCGCCCGCGCCCGCCGCCGCCGCGAACTTCGACTCCGAAGACGACAACGTGCCCACGGTGGCGCGCCCGCGTCCGAGCCTCAACGAGTTCTTCCCCGAGCAGGAGCCCGAGGCCACGGCGGCTGCGTCGAGCGAGCCGGATTCGGAGCCCTCGAGCGATCCCACCGGCGATCCGCTCTTCGACGACGAGCGCCCCAGCCGCAACGGCTCGGCCCGCGCGGCGCCGCAGAGCAACCTCGCCGACCTGATGGGCGACCTCGGCGGCGACGATCATGAGCAGAGCGGCGCTGGCCCCTTGGACGTGAACGGCGGCGGCGCGGATCCCTTCGCGGCGGTGCCCGATTCGCCGTCGATGGCCAAGCCGCAGATCGGCGAGCAGACCCGCTTCTTCATGAAGAAGGCGGGCGTCACCAACCGCAACCCGTGGTGGAAGTACGCCCTGTTCATCCTCTCCATCCCGGTGCTCCTGGGCACGGGCCTCTACGCCATGGGGAGCATGGGCTACGGCGGCACGGTGATGGTCTACGACGAGCGCACCGGCGAGCAGAAGCAGGTGCAGCGCTTCTCCATCGAGGCGGTGAAGAGCAACGGCCTCGCCGCGCTGCTCTCGGGCCAGTCGAAGGCGCCGCCGCCGAACGTGGTGAAGAAGCCGGTGGTGGCCAAGAAGGATCCAGACGTGAAGAAGGGGCCCACGCCGGTCGATCCGAACGCCGGCGATCCCAAGGCGAACCTCACCGACGAGCAGAAGAAGAAGCTCGCGGCCGCCCAGCAGAAGGGCCCCGACCTCGGCCTCGTGGGCGACGACCCCACCAAGGACAAACCCAGCAACAGCACGGGCCCGGTCGATCACTCCAAGGGCACGAAGGACTCTCCCGGCGTGGACAAGGCCGAGGCGCTCAAGGCCGAAGACATCAAGAAGGTCGTCGACGACAACTCGGCCTCCTTCAACAAGTGCGTGGAGGATCACTTGAAGCGCGACCCCAGCTGGAAGGGCGGGCGCATCAACGTGAGCCTCAAGATCGGCCCTTCTGGCACCGTGCTCGAGAGTGGCATCGACAAGCAGGACGTGGCCTCGTCGGACGTCGGCGAGTGCCTCAAGACCCGCTTCAAGCGCATGCACTTCCCCCGCTTCGGCGGCGAGGAGCCCCAGGACGTGGAGTTCCCCCTGGTGCTCGCCAACGGCGGCTGACCATGTACCTGGGGCGCGTGATCGGCACGGTGGTGGCCAGCCAGAAGTACGAGGGGCTGGAGGGCAAGCGCCTGCTCGTGGTGCAGCCGCTCGATCACCACCAGAAGCCCAACGGCCCGCCCGAGGTCGCGGTGGATACGACGCAGGCCGGACCAAAGGAGCTCGTGCTGCTCGTGGGCTCGCGCGAGGCCGCGCTGGCGTGCGATCCCTGGTTCGTGCCGGTGGACGCGGCCATCGTGGGCATCGTGGATCGCGTGTCGCTCCGCAAGGGGAGCGCATGATCCTCTGCCAGGTGGAAGGCACCGTGGTGTGCACGGTGAAGCACCCCAAGTTCGCCGCGAAGACGCTGCTCGTGGTCCAGCCCATCGACGAGGCGGGCAAGCCCACGGGCAAGAGCTTCGTCGCGGTCGATCACGCCCAGGCCGGCGAGGGCGATCGGGTGCTGGTGCTGCGGGAAGGAAACGGCGTCCGTCAGGTTCTGAAGGACCCCAATCTGCCGATTCGCTCGGTGATTGTGGGGGTTGTGGACCGCGTCGACGTGGGGTAAGGCCCACCCGTTTTTCGTCGCACAATCCGCCGTGGGCCCTGGCCGGCCCCGCGGCCCAATTGAGGATTTGTCGATGAGCACAGCCAGCCCGCTCGCGCCCGCCGCTCCGGCGCCCGCGCCCGCCGCGAAGGTCCGCGCCCGCGACCTGCCCGCCGGCTTGAAGACCTATTTGGCCCGCTACTGGGTGGGCAAGCTGGACATGCGGCCGTTCGCCTTCTACCGCATGGCGGTCGGCATCTTTCTTTTCTACGACCTCTGCGACTTCTTCCCGGGGATGCGCACGTTCTTCAGCGATGAAGGCGTGCTCCCGCGCACCCCGTTCCTCGGCCAGTGGGCGCGGCAGTGGCGCTTCTCGCTGCTGGACTCGTTCGGTCCGCCGGCGCTGACGTACGTCTTCTGGTTCTTCTCGGCGGCGTGCGTGCTGGCGATGGCGGTGGGCTACCGCACGCGGCTCGCGAGCTTCTTGTCCTTCCTCTGCCTGGCGAGCTTTCAGGAGCGGTTGCCGCCGCTCTTCGACGGCTCGGACACCGTCATTCGCATGTGCCTCTTCTGGCACATGTTCTGCCCCACCGGGAACGCGTGGAGCGTGGACGCGCTGCTCGCCGAGCGCCGCGGCCAGCCGCTCCCGAAGATCGTGGGCGCGCTGCCGTTCCGCATCCTCCAGCTGCAGGTGGCGTGGATCTACCTCTGCACCTTCGCGCACAAGATCCAGGGCAACACCTGGCGCAACGGCGACGCGGTTCACTACACGGTGCACCTGAACCATGTGTTCTCGCGCCCGTGGGCGGCCACGACCATCGCCGACATCGCCCCGCTGATGGCGCTCGCCACCTGGGGCACCCTGGTCTTCGAGGCCGGCTTCCTCTTCCTGGTCTACCTGCCCAGCCCGAGCGCCAAGCTCTTCAAGTGGGTGAAGGCGTTTGCGATCTTGTCCATCGTGTCCATGCACGTGGGCATCATGTTCACGATCAACGTGGGCAACTTCAGCTACCTGATGCCGCTGACGTTGACGATGTTCTGGGAGCCCGAGTGGATCGACTGGCTCGTTAACAAGATTGTTAGCAAGCTCGGGCCCTCACGCATGGAGCGCATCCGCGAGCTGGCGCTCAAGTTCCCCGAGTTCCGCGTGGTGGAGGCGCCGGCCGGCGGCTGGTTCTCGGCGCGCACGAAGGAGCGCTTCACCAACTGGGGCGGGGTGGCGCTGGTGCTCTGGTTCATCGCCTGCACCTGGTACGCGACGCCGCCCTATATCCGCACCTGGACGGGCCAGCAGCTCACCGTGGTCAGCCGCGCGCTGGGGCAGGGCGGCGTGAACCCCATGCCGCACTGGATCGAGACGCCGGTGCAGGCGCTCGACGTGTGGAGCAGCTGGGACATGTTCTCGCCCGAGCCGCTGCGCACGGACTACCACCTCACCGCGCCGGGCGAGCTCGAGGACGGCACGCCGGTGAACCTCTTCGGCTCCGACGCCGGCGAGCAGCGCGGCTTCTGGTTCACGCGCTGGTTCAAATACTTCGAGAACGTGACCGGCGGCGACAAGCTGCTCCCCCTGGAGTGGGGCCGCTACATGTGCCGCGAGCGGAACTTCAACCTCGGGCCCGGCGAGAAGCGGCTGTACACGTTCACGCTCTACAAAGAGAACCAGATCATCCCGCCCATTGGGCAGCCCTGGCCGCCGGTGACGAAGGACCAGGTCTGGGTGCACCGCTGCTTCGACAAGCCCAGTGAGAACAAAGTGAGTCCTGCGAACCCGCTTCCCGGGCCGATCGCCACGCCCGCGCCGCTGCCTCCGCGGCAGAACCAGCCGGCGTTGGCGCCGTAGTCAGAAGGGCAAAGCCAGGCGCGTCGGTTTGAAATCCCGAGTGGGCGCGGCTATAGCTGCGCCCCTTTCGCGCCCGGGCGGTCCGGGTTCCCATGTTCGTCGGCATCGCCAGGGTCACGCTGAGCATTCCCGGCGCCGCGTCTCTCAAGGACAAGCGCCAGGTGGTGCGCAAGCTCCTCGACCGGGCCCGCGCCAAGTTCAACGTCGCCGCCGCCGAGGTGGCCGACAACGACCTCTGGCAAAAGGCCGTCCTGGGCTTTTGCGTGGTGGGAAACGAGCGCAGCTTCGTGTCGGAGAGCGTCGACAACATCCTTCACTTCGTGGAGGAGGCGTACCTGGCGCCCGTGGTCGACAGACAGGTGGAGATCTTGGCCATGGGCGGCGGCTTGTTCGGCTCGCAGGCGATCGGCCAGGGGGGCCTCACCATCGATGCGGGCAACCGCACGCTGGCCGAAGCAGAGGCCGAGCAGGCGGAGAGCGGCGAAGGCGACGAAGGCGATTGGGAAGGCGAAGACGAGGGCTGGGACGAGCCCGAGGAGGATCAATGAGCTCGAGACCGGCCCGTGTGGCCCAGCAGATTCAGCAGGAGATTGCGCAGCTGCTCGGCCGCGGGGCGATCAAGGACCCGCGGGTGGGCTTCGTGACCATCACCGGCGCGGAGATCGACCGCGAGCTGCGGCACGCCACCGTCTACTACTCGCTCATGGGCGAGCAGGCGGAGAAGGAGTCCACGCAGAAGGGGCTGGAGTCGGCGGCGGGCTTTCTGCGCCGCGAGCTGGCGCACAGCCTGAAGCTGCGGCACGCGCCGGAGCTCCACTTCAAGTTCGACGCCTCGGTCGAGCAGGGCGATCGCATCGAGCGCTTGCTGCGCGATGTGAAGAAGGGCCCGACCGAGGGCGAGAAGTAGCGGCGGCAACATGGACGGCATCCTCGTTGTCGACAAGCCGGCCGGGCCCACGTCCTTCGACGTGGTGCACCGCGTGCGCGCGAGCCTCAAGGTCTCCAAGGTCGGCCACACCGGCACCCTGGATCCCATGGCCACGGGCGTGCTGCCGATCTGCCTCGGCGCGGCCACGCGGCTCGCGGGCTATTTGACCGAGGGCGACAAGGAGTACCTGGCCACGGTGGCGCTCGGCGCGAGCACCGACACGCAGGACGCCACGGGCACCGTGCTCCAGGCCCGCGACGTGCCCGCGTTCACCCGCGCGCAGCTCGACCAGGCCATCGCCAGGTTCCGCGGGCCGCAGCAGCAGATCCCGCCCATGTACTCGGCGGTGAAGAAGGACGGCAAGCGGCTCTACGAGCACGCGCGTGCGGGCCGCGAGGTGGAGCGCGAGGCGCGGTCGATCACCGTCCACGCGATGGAGCTCCTGGATTTCGGCGAGCGCGAGCTGAAGATTCGCGTGGCGTGCTCCAAGGGCACGTACGTGCGCACGCTCGCGCACGATCTGGGCGAGGCGCTCGGATGTGGCGCGCATCTGTCGGCGCTGCGGCGCACCAAGAGCGGGCCGTTCGGGCTCGAGAACGCCGCGCAGTTGAAGGAGCTGGTGGATCTCGGCCCGGCGCGGCGCGAGGAAGCGCGGCGCTGGCTGGTGCCGCTCGCCGACGCGTTCGCCGAGTTCCCGGCGATCACACTGGACGCCGCCACGCTGGCGAAGAAGGTGGCGCACGGCCAGCCGCTCGAGCTGCCGCGGTCGCTGGAGGTCGTGGAGGGTGGCAAGGTGCGCATCCTCGGGCCCGACGGGACGATGGTCGCGTTCGCCGAGCGCAAGGGGCCGGAGCTTCGCTACCTGCGCGTGCTGCTGGGCAGCGGCGCTTGATTTTCCCGCCGCTTGGCGGCTACACGGACGCCCCATGGAAACGCACGTCCTCGAAGCGCGCCTGCTGAACCACGTGGGCAAGGCCATCGCCGACTTTGGCCTCATCAAAGGCGGCGACCGGATCATGGTGGGCATCTCGGGCGGCAAGGACTCGTACACCCTGCTGCACCTGCTGCGCCGGCTCGCGGCCAAGAGCCCCGAGAAGTTCGAGATCGTGGCCGTGAACCTCGACCAGGGTCACCCGGGCTTCCCCGCGCACGTGCTCGAGGACTACTTCAAGGCCGAGGGCGTCGCGTACAAGATGCTCAAGCAGGACACGTACTCCATCGTGAAGCGGCTCGTTCCCGAGGGAAAGACGTACTGCTCGGTGTGCAGCAAGCTGCGCCGGGGCATCCTCTACACGGCGGCGCGCGAGCTGAACTGCAACAAGATCGCGCTGGGCCACCACCGCGAGGACCTCATCGAGACGCTGCTCATGAGCGCGCTCTACTCGGGCTCGCTCAAGAGCATGCCGCCGTTCCTGCGCAGCAAGGACGGCCGCAACGTTGTCATCCGGCCCATGTGCTACGCGCCCGAGGACGAGATCGCCGAGTTCGCGAAGCAGATGGCGTTCCCGATCATCCCCTGCAACCTCTGCGGCTCGCAGGAGCTGATGCGCACCAAGGTGAAGCGGCTGATCCGCGATCTGCACGCGGAGAACCGCCAGGTGAAGGGCAACCTGCTCAACGCGCTCACCAACGTGGTGCCCAGCCACTTGATGGACAAGAAGCTCTTCGACGTGGGCGAGCTGCGTGGAAATGATCCGTGGCTCGACGGCGATGAGCCCGAAGAGGCCGAGGCCTGCGCGACGCCCGCGCCCGAGCCGAAGCTCACCACGCTCCGTGTGCCCTGAGATTTCTGGTCGGCGCGATCCCGGATCAGCGGATCCGGATCAATCGTAAGATCCTGATCCGACTACCGGATCCGGGCTGATCCACGCCCAATGTCAGGGTGGGATCGTAAGCTGCCGATCAGCCGGGCGAGGAGTGTATCCAGAGGGCGCCCGGCCATATCCAGCGAGAGAGAGAAGGGGAGGACCCATCATGGCGGTGAAGCTGATGCCCGTGGCCGCGCCGGTCAGCAACGAGGCGGTTGTGCCTGCGGAGCCCGTCGAGCAGGAGTTGCAGCAGCCGAAGCAGCCGCGCAAGCGGCGCCGCGCGGCCGTCTACGACGCCGACGGAAATGAAGTTCTGATCACGCTCAAGTGTCTCAAGTGTCAGCGCATGCACCCGCTGAGCAACTTCGGCCTGCGCAAGATGGCCGACGGCGCGATCCGCAACCAGCCGTGGTGCCGCGAGTGCCGCGGCGCCTCGAGCCCGAAGAAGAAGAAGTCGGAGCTGGCGGCTGAGGCAGCGGCCGAGACGGTGGTGGCGGAGGCCGTGGAGCCGATGCTGGAGGCCGCGCCCGTGCAGGCGGCGCCCGCGCCGGTACTCGCGGCCGAGCCCGCGCTCACCTACGGCCAGCCCATGCAGGTGGTGCCGCTGACGGCGGAGCAGGTGCTGCGTGCGCTCGCGCCCCAGACGCCGCAGGCCCAGCCCGCCGTGCCCGAGGCGCCGTCGGCGCCGGCCAGCGAGCCTGTGCCCGAGCCGAAGCCGGAGTAGCGCTTACGGCTCTTCGGCGGGAACGGCTGACGCCGGCGATCCAGCGAGGTTGCCGGCCTGGTCCAGGTGCTTCTGCTCCTGCTTCATCGCTGCCTCGGCGCGCTGCTTGGTCTGGTCGACGATCTGCTGCGGCGTGCCTTGAACGGTGCCGTCGCCGGCGGCGACCACCTTGGCCGTGTTCAGCTGGGTGGCGATGATCCAGGCCAGGATGGCCATTCCCGCGAGCAGGACCACGAATTTCATTTTCGCCTCCGGTCCTCGAGTCTAGGCCCCGCGTTGCGCGAGGCGCCAGTGGGCTCGGTGCCCCTGGAGTTCGCGTCGACAGCGCGGGAGCAGCCAAGTAGATTGCGCCGCCCATGGCCCCTGCTGGTCAGCTCCCGCTCCCGCGCCTGCGTCAGCAGGTCGTGCAGACGAGCCGAAGGCTCCACGCCAACGGCTGGGTCGCCAACCACGACGGCAACGTCTCGGTGCGACTCACGGGCAACCGCTTCCTCATCACCTGCACCGCCATCTCCAAGGCCGACGTGGACGACGCCGCGCTGCTCGTCGTCGACGAGAAGGGCAACGTGCTCGAGGGCCGCAAGCGTCCCTTCAGCGAGCTCGACCTGCACCTCGGCGCCTACAAGGCCCGGCCCGACGTGCAGGCGGTGATCCACGCGCACCCGCCCTATGCCACGGCCACAGGGCTGGTGGGCCTGGCGCTCGACTGTCCCGCGATGCCGGAAGTCGTCGTCTCGCTGGGTCCGCAGGTCCCGCTTGCCTTGCGAGCGCTGCCCAAGAGCGACGCCGCGGTCAAGCAGGTGCAGGAGCTGCTCCACGAGCACGACGCGCTCCTGCTCTCGGGCAACGGCGCGCTCACCGTGGGCGATGACTTGAGCCAGGCGCTCCTGCGCATGGAGCTGGTGGAGCACGTGGCCAAGATCTTCTCCGTGGCCAAGAGCATGGGCCCGGTGCGGCCGCTCTCGCCGGCGGAGCTCGAGACGCTGCTGGCCGCGCGGACCAAGGCGGGGCTGGGGCCGGCGGGCCGCGCGGCGAAGGCCAAGGCCGATGGCGACAAGCCCAAGCGCTGAGAAGCCGGGCAAGCTCAGCCGGACCGTCGTCGGGCTGGGCTGGGTGTCGCTGCTCACCGACGCCAGCAGCGAGCTCATCTTCCCGCTGCTGCCGATGTTCCTCACCGACGTGCTCCACGCCCAGGCCACGTTCGTGGGCCTGATCGAGGGCATGGCCGAGGCGACGTCGAGCGCGGTGAAGTACTTCTCCGGCCGCTGGGCGGATCGCCGTGCGCACGCCAAGCCGCTGGTGCTCTGGGGCTACGGGCTCTCCACGTTCATGCGCCCGCTGATCGCGCTGGCCATGGCGCCGTGGCAGGTGCTCGCGGTGCGCATGGTGGATCGCGTGGGCAAGGGCCTGCGCTCCTCGCCGCGCGACGCGATGATCGCCGAGGCCACCGACGCCGAGCTCCGCGGCAAGGCCTACGGCTTCCACCAGGCCATGGACAACGCGGGGAGCGTCATCGGGACGCTGCTCGGCGCCGGCTTGCTCGCGCTCTCGCTCGACCTGCGGACGGTGTTCTGGCTCGCGGGGATTCCGGGCGTGCTCGCCCTGGCGACGCTGGTGTTCGTGCCCGAGGTGCAGCGCGCGCCGCGCGAGGGGGCGAAGGCGGTGGCGCACGGCTCGGTGAAGATGCCGCCGGCGCTCTGGCGATACCTCGCGGTGTTCTTCGTGTTCTGCGCGGCGAACTCCAGCGACGCCTTTCTCATTCTCAAGGTGCGAGAGGTGGGCGCGTCGCGGGCGCTGGCGCCGCTGTTGTGGATGGTGCTCAACGGCGTGAAGGCCGGCTTTGGCACCTGGGGCGGCGCGCTCAGCGACAAGCTCGGGCGGCTGCGCGTGCTGGCGGCCGGCTGGCTGCTCTACGGCGTGATGTACGCGGTCATCGGGCACATGAAGTCGGTGCTCGCGGTCTTCATCGCGGTGGCGGTGTACGGGCTCTACGGCGCTTTCGCCGAGGGCGCCGATCGCGCCCTCGTGGCGGACCTCGCGCCCACCTCGGCCCGCGGACGCGCCTTCGGGCTCTTCAACGCCGTGAACGGGCTGGGCTTGCTCGCCGCCGGCCTCATCTTCGGGCACATCTGGGACACCCACGGCAGCACGCTGGCCTTCTCCATCGCGGGCGCGCAGGCGGTGGTGGCGGCGGGTTTGCTGGTGATCGTCCGGCCACCTCGCGTTGAGCGCGCGGACGCTGCGGGTTAGGAAGACGCCGTGTCAAAGGCGCTCGCCATCGGGCTGATCCTCGCCGCGTCGCAACGCGCGCCGCCGCCGTCGGTGCTGCGCTTCTCGCCGCGGCCGAACCACGCCGCAGAGATCCAGTGGCGCGCGTTCGGGCCGGCCGCGTTCGAGGAAGCCAAGGCCGCGCACAAGCCGCTGTTTCTCAACCTCGCCGCGGTGTGGTGCCACTGGTGCCACGTCTTCGACGAGACCACGCTCTCGGATCCGAAGGTCGTGGCGATCTTGAACGCGTCGTTCGTGCCCATGCGCGTCGACGCCGATCAGAATCCCGAGGTCGAGCGGCGGTACCTGCTCGGCGGCTGGCCGTCGAACGCGTTCCTCGACGAGCAGGGCGCGGTGCTCGGCGGCGGCACGTACATTCCACCGCCGCGCTTTCTCCAGATGGCGCAGAGGGTGGTCGAAGGCTACGCCGGCGATCGCGCGAAGCTGCGGGCCGAGCTCGGCGATTCGCACCCGCCGCCGCAGAGCGAGCTCTCGCCCGCGGAGCTTGGACCAGCGGTGGCGACCAGCGTGGCGCACGAGATCCGTCGCGCGGTGGATCACGAGCACGGCGGCTTCGGCGGCGCGCCCAAGTTTCCGCAGGGCAGCGCGCTGGCGCTTCTGGCGTACGTGGCACGCACGCGCGGTGACGCTGGCGCGATGGACGACTGCAAGCTCGCACTGGATCGCATGGCGCAAGGCGAGATCTTCGATCCCGTGGAGGGCGGCTTCTTCCGCTACGCCACGCGCGCCGACTGGGGCGCGCCGCACTACGAGAAGATGCTCGCCACGAACGCCGAGCTGCTCATGGCGTATTCAGAAGCGTATGCGGCGTCGCATGATGAGAGCTTGCGCGGGCCGGCGAGCAGCATCGTGAGCTACCTCGTCACGCACCTGTGGGACGACGGCGCGGGCGGCTTCTACGCCAGCCAGGACGCCGACGAGACCTACTACAAGCTCGATGCGGCCGGCCGCGCCAAGCTCAAGGCACCCTTCATCGATCGCACGTTCCTCGCGGATCGCATGGGATTCGCGGCGCGCGCGCTGATTCGAGCGGCGGCCGTGTTCGGCGAGCCGGACTTCGCGCGGTACGCCAAGCGGACCGAAGACCTGGTGCTCACGCGGATGCGCGCGTCGGATGGGCTGGTGCAGCACGCGCTCGCGGCGACGCCGAACGCGAAGGCCACGGGCGGCGGCATCGGCGACCAGGCCCAGACCGCGCTCGCGCTGCTGGATCTCGCGGGCTACATGGGCGATTCGAAGTACCTGCGCGCAGCGGGCGGAGTGCTTGGCGCGGCCCAGCGCGTGCTCGCGAACCAGGCGGGTCCGGGCTTCTTCGACGCGCCCACGAACCCGAAGGCTGCCGGCCTCACCGCGACGCGCCTGCAGCCGATGGAAGAGAACGCGCTGCTCGCGTGGGCCTTGATTCGCTTGGGCGAGCTCGACGGCGATGAGGCGCTCATTGCGCGCGGTCGCGAGACGCTCGGCGCCTTCGCTGGAAATGCGCACGGCCTGGCGGCGGCCGAGTTCGCGCGCGTCGTGGATGAGCTGTCGGGGCAAGCGCTGCGCGTGCTGGTGGTCGGGCCGGCGAAGAGCGAGGCCACGCGGGCGCTGCTCGCGGCGGCGATCGCCTTCGACGATCCGCGGCGCGAGGTGCGGCTGCTCGAGGCCGGTCCTCACGGCGCCAAGCTGGGCGGGCTCGAGTTCCCCGCGGGCGCGCCGGCGGTGTACGCGTGCGCGGGCACGGTCTGCTCGCGGCCCATTCGCGACGCGAGCGCGCTCGAGGCCGAGCTGCGCGCCTTTGTTGAAGCGCACTTGAAGTAGGGGGTTCGGATGCCCGAGCTGCCGGAAGTCGAGTTTGCCGCGCGGCACCTGCGCCGCTGGGGCGTGGGCCACAAGCTGGTGCGCGTGGAGGCGGAGAAGTCGCGCATCTTTCGGCCCGCGAAGCCCAGCGATGTCGAGCGTGGGCTCACCGGCCGCGTGCTGGAGCGCGTGGATCGCAAGGCGAAGTACTTGATGCTCACGTTCGATCACGGCCAGGGCGCGCTCTCGCACCTGGGCATGACCGGCAAGTGGGTGAAGCGTCGCGAAGGGGAGACGGAGCGGTTCTCGCGGCTGCGGCTGCACCTCGAGGATGGCTCGGTGCTGCACTACGCGGACATGCGGCTCTTCGGCGTGTTCAAGCTCGAGCCCGCCGACAAGCTCCGCGAGCTCCCCGCCGTGGCCGCGCTCGGTCGCGATCCGGTGGCCGATGGGCTCGACGCGAAGACGCTCGGGGAATTGCTCGCGAAGACGAAGCGGCCCATCAAGCTCGCGTTGATGGACCAGTCGCTGGTGTGCGGGCTCGGGAACATCCACGTGGCCGAGGCGCTCTACCGCGCGAAGATCAGTCCCAAGAAGCGCGCGAACGCGCTGAGCAAGGCGGAGCTTGGCGCGCTCACCAAGGGAATCCACGCGACGATCGCGCTTGCGTTGAAGGTCGAAGACGAAGCCGCGGGCGACGGCGACATCACCTACGTCGAAGAGGGCGGACCGAATCCGTTTCTCATCTACGGCCGCAAGGGCGAGAAGTGCCGTCGCTGCCGCTCGACGATTTCGTCCTTCGTCCAGGGCGGTCGCACGACGTACTTCTGTCCGGGCTGCCAGAAGCGCTAGCCGCGGTGCGGCCGGTGCGGCACGGGGCACGAGCGGGCGCCGTGCTTTTCGTCCCACTGCTGGTGGTAGTCCTCGGCGATCCAGAACGGCTGCGCGGGCTTGATCTCGGTGGTGATGGGCGCGTCGAGCTTCTTCTGCTCGGCATCGCGCGAGGCGAGCGCGGCCTTCTGCTGCGCGTCGGAGAAGGTGAAGATCGCCGAGCGGTACTGATCGCCCACATCCGGTCCTTGCCGATTGCCGCTCGTGGGGTCGTGCGACTCCCAGAAGAACGCGAGCAGCTGCTCGTAGCTCACCTTCGACGGATCGAACTCCACGAGCACCGACTCCGCGTGTCCCGTGGTGTGCGAGCAGACGTCCTCGTAGCTGGGGTTCTTGGTGGTGCCGTCGGTGTAGCCGACCGCGGTCGCGACGACACCCGGCACGCGGCGGAAGCGCTCTTCGACGCCCCAGAAGCAGCCCTGCGAGAAGATGGCGAGCTGGTTCTTGCCCGTGGGCGTGAGCGGCGTGCCGTGGCCCACGTGCCCGGGGTTCTTGCCGAGCGCGGGATTGCCGATCTGCTCGCTCGCTGCGGCGCCCTCGGCTTGCGCGCCGCGCATCTGGGCCATCGCGCAAACCACCAGGAAGACGAGGCCTGCTCCGGCTGCCAGCTTCATGTGCGACCTCCTTGCTTGGGAGGCACTACGGCTTGGGTACGAAAACGGTTTCAGCATGGGGCAAGCGTACCGTCGCAGCGCGTGCTAGGCATGGCCGCACACCACGCAGGGAGACGTCGATGGCGCTCAAGGCCAAGGGCTTGGATCACGTGGCGATCGCGGTGAAGGACCTGGACGCCGCGGTGGCGCTCTACCGCGACGTGCTCGGGCTCGAGCTCGCGGAGATCGAGGAAGTGGCCGAGCAGCAGGTGCGAACGGCGATCTTCGGGCATGGCATGGGGCGCATCGAGCTCATCAGTCCCACGGCGCCGGACACGGGCGTGGCCAAGTTCCTCGAGAAGCGCGGCGAGGGGCTGCACCACATCTGCGTGGAGGTCGACGACATCGACGCGGCCATTTCGGCGCTCTCGGAGCGTGGCGCGCCGATGATCGACAAGACCCCCAAGCCCGGCGCCGGCGGCGCGAAGGTGGCGTTCGTGCATCCGAAGGGGCTGCACGGTGTGTTGGTCGAGCTGCGGCAGGGCTCGAAGAAGTAGGGCGCCAGGCTTTCCCCGACACGCGAGGACGCGAAGCGATTGGGGAACGGTAACGGTGATCGGTCTCTGGTGATCGGCGCCGATCACCCCACACCGATCACCGGTACCGTTTCCCAAGCACGCGCGTGCAGCGGGTCAACGAGGGAAACGCGCGCTCCCCAACACTCCCGAAATCTTCATTGAAGCACCACACCTTGCGTGCTATCCCCGGCGACCCCGTTGGGCCCTGCACCCTGGGAGCTGCCTCGCCATGATCCGAGCCGCCGTGCTTGCCGCTGCCGTGTTCGCCGCGGCGCCTGCCTTCGCCCAGGTCGACGGCGGCGCCAGTGCTCCGCTTCCCACGCCCACCGGCACCGCCACGACCACGAGCGGCAACGTCGACGTCGAGGCCCTGCGCCGCGACCTCCTCGAGCAGGCCCGCAAAGAGGCCGACCAGCGCGTGGCCCAGGCCAAAGAGGAAATGCGCAGCGAGGTCCGCGCGGAGCTCGCCACCCAGAGCGCCAATCGCAGCTGGGAAGAGGAGTGGCAGGAGCAGAAGAAGAAGCTCGACCTGCTCGAGCTCGACGGCTACCTGCGTGTGCGCCCGGTGCTCTTCCAGAACATGGACCTGGGCCGCGGCCCGGATCCCTCGGGCGACTTCCTCTACCCGCGGCCGTACATCAACGACAACTTCGTCAACAGCGATGGCACGCCGAGCTACCCCTCGCGCACGCTGGTCTGGGCCGACACGCGCTTCCGCCTCGAGCCCACGGTCAACGTGAGCGAGGACATCCGCATCCGCACCCAGCTCGACATCTTCGACGACCTCATCCTCGGCTCCACGCCGGAGATCGACACGCGCTACCCCACGCCGTTCTTCAGCATGAACCAGCTGGCGCCCAACAACGCCATCAACTTCAAGCGTGCCTGGGCCGAGGTGAACACGCCGGTGGGTCTGCTCTCGTTCGGCCGCATGGGCTCGAACTGGGGCCTGGGCATGTTCACCAACGACGGCAACTGCCTCGACTGCGACTACGGCGACACCGTGGACCGCATCTCCTTCGCGGCGCGGCTCGGCGGCTTCTACATCGTTCCCATGTTCGACATGGACGGGAAGGGCGTGCTCGAGTCGAAGCGCTACGACGCCGCGACGATCACCGTTCCTTCCTCGCCAGCGTCGCTTGTGCCCGGCCAGAAGGTGGATCCCGATCAGGCCGACGACGTGGCCGGCCCGCTGTCCGGCCCGGTCTTCACCATCGCCATCGCCAAGCGCGACACGGAGAAGGAGCTGCAGCGCAAGCTCGACGCGGGTGAGTCGAGCCTGAACTACGGCGTCTACTTCAGCTATCGGCGGCAGCGCTTCACCTGGGTGAACACGGTGCCCATCCTCGACGCCACCGGTCAGCCGATCACCAACCCCACCACGGGCGTCATCGAGACCGCGCCGATCGCGGTGGCCACGGGCGCGTCGGTGTACACGCCCGACCTCTGGGGCCGCTTCCAGACGCCGCGCCTGCGCATCGAGGCCGAGGTGGCCGGCGTGTTCGGCTCCATCGACAACCACAACCTGAGCCCCACGGCGCCGCTCGCGCAGCAGCAGAGCATCTCCATGACCCAGCTCGGCGCGGTGGTGCAGGCCGAGTACAAGGCGCTGGAGAACATGCACCTGCACTTCTACGGCGAGATCGGCTTCGCGTCGGGCGACTCGGCGCCGGGCATGGGCAACACCAACATCCTCGGCACCACGCCCACGGTCCCCGGCGACATCGACGGCCCGCAGTACAACTGCGCATCGACGGTGTGCAGCGACTCCAACATCAACAACTTCCGGTTCAACCGCGACTACCGCGTGGACCTGATCTTGTGGCGCGAGTTGCTCGGCAACGTCACCGACGCCATCTACTTCAAGCCCGGCGTGAAGTACGAGATCGCCGAGGGCTTCGACGTGCACCTGAACGTCATCTATTCGCGCACCATCTTCGCGGCGTCGGCGCCGGGCAACGACAACAACCTCGGCATCGAGTTCGACCCGGGCGTGGAGTACCGCTCCGACGACGGCTTCACCGCGGCCGTCAACTACGGCCTGCTGGTGCCCATGGCGGGCCTGCAGAACAACAACATCCCGGGCGCGACCACGCCGTACTCGCCGGGCCTGGCCAACGCCATCCGCGGCACGCTGGCGGTGAAGTTCTAGCTCGTGCGCGCGCTGGCGCTGGCGCTGCTGGTCGTCGCGGGCTGTGGCGTGAAGGGCCCGCCGCAGCCGCCCACGCCGCCGAGTGTGCCCGCGGCGCTCGCCCCGCTCGACGCCGGCGCTGACCTCGATGGAGGCGCTCGGTGAACCACTTCCGCTACCGCGGCCGGAACCTGTACGCCGACGGCGTGCCGCTCGCGACCATCGCGCGCGAGGTGGGGACGCCGACGTACGTGTACTCGGCCGCGACGCTGCGCCGGCACTTCAAGGCGATGGACCGCGCGTTCGCGAACCGCAAGCGGCTCATCTGCTACTCGGTGAAGGCGAACTCGAACCTCGCGGTGCTCTCGCTCTTCGCGGAGCTGGGCTCGGGCTTCGACATCGTCTCCGGCGGAGAGCTGTACCGCGTGCTCGAGGCGGGCGGCGATCCGCGGAAGGTCGTATTCTCGGGCGTGGGCAAGACGCCCGAGGAGATCGCGCTCGCGCTCCGTCACCGAATCCTCTGCTTCAACGTGGAGAGCGCCGGGGAGCTCGAGGCCATCGCCGCCGAAGCGAGCCGCCGCAAGCTGCGCGCGCCGATTTCTCTCCGCGTGAACCCCGACGTGGATCCGCGCACGCACCCGTACATCGCCACCGGGCTCAAGGAGAGCAAGTTCGGCATCCCGATGGACGAGGCGCGCAAGCTGTACAAGGCGTCGCTCAAGCGCAAAGAGCTGGAGCTGGTGGGTCTCGATTGTCACATCGGCTCGCAGCTCACCGTGCTCGGTCCGCTCCGCGAGGCGCTGCGCAAGCTCACCTCGCTGTTCCGCGAGCTGCGGACGGCGGGGATTCCGCTTCGGACCCTCGATGTCGGCGGCGGATTGGGCATCGCCTACCAGGGCGAGGCGCCGCCCGAGCCGCGCGCGTACGCGGGCGCGGTGCTCCGCGAGCTCTCCGGCCTCGACGACGTGACGCTCATCCTCGAGCCGGGTCGCGTGCTGGTAGGAAACGCCGGCGTGCTGCTCACGCGCGTGCTCTACCGCAAGCAGAACCAGGCCAAGCGGTTCCTGGTCGTGGACGCGGGGATGAACGATCTCGTCCGGCCGGCGTTATATGGCGCGCACCACGAGCTCCTGCCCGTGGTGCGCCAGAAGCGCGCGACGGAGACCGTCGACGTGGTGGGACCGGTGTGCGAGAGCACCGACGTCCTCGCCAAGAAGCGCAAGCTGCCCGCGCTCGAGCCCGGCGAGCTCGCGATTCTTCATTCGGCGGGCGCCTACGGCATGTGCATGGCGTCGAATTACAACTCGCGGCCCAGGCCGGCCGAGGTGATGGTCGACGGACGGCGATTCCAGATCGTCCGCGCGCGCGAGACCTACGCCGACCTCATTCGTGGAGAACGCGTGTCGCGGCGCGGCTCAAGGCGCTGACGTTCCGCGTCAACCGTAGCGCAGGGAACGCGTAACCCTTCGTTCCCACGGCAAAACTCTGCTGCGAGATACATCGAAAGCATTTGACTTGGGCTGACCATTTCTTTATGGTCCGCGCGTTTCCACCGTTGAGCCGGGAGGGGCTTCGTGGTGGTTGGAAAGCACCGGGCCCACTTCGATTGTCGACGCGCGGCTTTGCGCCGCTGCGGGCTCGTGCGCCCTTCACGGTGACGCCACGATGACCCTCGTCGAATCCATCATCCTCGGGCTCTATTTCTTGGTCATGGTGGTGCTGTCCGTGTACGGATCGCACCGCTACGTGATGGCGTTTCTGTACTACCGCCACAAGTTCAAGATCGCGACGCCGGCCGGCAAGCTGAAGGAGCTGCCCCGCGTCACCGTGCAGCTGCCGGTCTTCAACGAGATGTACGTGGTGGAGCGGCTCATCGACGCCGTCTGCCGCATCGAGTACCCGCGCGAGCTCCTGGAGATCCAGGTCCTCGACGACTCCACCGACGAGACCGTGCAGATCGCCCGGGCGTGCGTGGAGAAGTGGAAGGCCAAGGGCCTCGACGTGGTGTACGTGCACCGCGAGAACCGCTCGGGCTTCAAGGCCGGCGCGCTGGAGAACGGGCTCAAGCTCGCCAAGGGCGAGTTCGTGGCCGTCTTCGACGCCGACTTCGTGCCTGGCACCGACTTCCTGCTCAAGACCGTCCCGTTCTTCGTGGACCCGCGGGTGGGCATGGTGCAGGTGCGCTGGGGCCACCTGAACCGCGGCTACAGCGCGCTCACCGAGGCGCAGAGCATCTTCCTCGATGGCCACTTCGTCATCGAGCACACCGCGCGCAACCGCTCGGGCCGCTTCTTCAACTTCAACGGCACCGCGGGCATCTGGCGCCGCCAGACGATCATCGACGCCGGCGGCTGGCAGCACGACACCCTCACCGAGGACCTGGACCTCAGCTACCGCGCCCAGATCCACGGCTGGAAGTTCCTCTTCCTGCCCGACGTGGAGAGCCCCGCCGAGGTGCCGGTGGAGATGACGGCCTTCAAGAGCCAGCAGCACCGCTGGGCCAAGGGCTCCATCCAGACGGCGCGCAAGCTCCTGCCCACGATCTTGAAGAGCAAGCTGCCCACGCCGGTGAAGCAGGAGGCGTTCTTCCACCTCACGGCCAACATGGCCTACTTGCTGATGGTGGTGCTCAGCGTGCTGATGCCCATCAGCATGGTGATCCGCTTCCGCCACGGCTGGTACGGCGTGCTGCTGCTCGACTTCCCCTTCTTCATCACGGCCACGGCCAGCGTGGTGTTCTTCTACTTCGCCAGCCAGAAGGAAGTGGGACAGTCCGGCTGGGAGAGCCTCAAGTACGTGCCCTTCGTGATGAGCCTCGGCATCGGCATGAGCCTGAACAACGCCAAGGCCGTCATCGAGGCGCTCTTGGGCCAGGAGTCGGGCTTCACGCGCACGCCCAAGCTCGGCGTGGAGAAGAACAAGGAGAGCGTGGCCAAGAAGCGCTACCGCGGCAAGTCCAAGGGCTACCTGCCCTGGGTCGAGCTCGGGTTCGGCGCCTATCTCACGCTCGCGGTGTGGTTCGCGCTCGACAACGAGATCTGGTTCTCGCTGCCGTTCCTGGTGCTGTTCCAGGTGGGCTTCCTCTACGTGGGCCTGATGAGCCTGCTCCAGGGCCGCTTCGGCGCCTGGGGTGAGAAGAGCGCCGCGCCCGCGGTCGAGCCCGAGCTCAGCGCCTAAGCAGCGGAGCTTCCCAAGCGCGCCTTGCGTCCGTCGCGGGCGAGCTCTGCGAGCTCACCGCTGCTGAGCGCGTCGCCCATGTCGAGGCGGCGGGCCTTGCGGTAGTGCGTGGCGCACAAACCCTTGGCCACCGCGCGCCGGTTGCACGCCGGGACCATGCAGCCCGTGGCCGAGCCCGAGCCCTTGGGTCGGCCCGGACCGCGCCGCACCGCCGGCCGCGCCGACGGCTCGAAGCCGCTCTGCATCACCGACGTCTCCACGCCGCGCACCAGCGCCGCGCCCAGCCGCTGCCCCAGCTCGTAGACGATGCGCTCCAGCGCCCCGGCGGGGACGGCGAGAGAGTCCTGCGTGCGGCCGCGCGGCATGGGCTGCTCCTGGAAAGGGGTGGCTCGAGACGGCGGGATGATAGCCAGCCAATCCGCACATTCCAGTCGGACTGGGTAGGAATCGTCCAGGATTTCATTGTGCGGATCGTGTCCGCTGGGATGCACCGCCCTGGCGCAGGCTGCGCCGAGGTGGAACAGGCCGCTGCGCCAGATTGGCGCAGCTCGCTCCGGGCCGAGCCGCCAAGCGCACGAAATCCGTCGGCGCTTCGCGCGGCACGGGCTTGGCAATCCTGGCGGGCGTCGTTTCCACGCGAGGAGCCCACACATGGCCACGGTGCATGCGCTGAATGCCCAGAGTCGAGGTGAAGCCGCCCTCTCGTCGCGGCCGCGCGAGTACGACGGCTGGCGCGCGGGCCGCCCGGTGGAGGATCCCGACAAGCTCAAGCGCTGGGGCTTCGTCACTGCGCGGCCGAGCGAGTACCTGGTGCACGTGCGCCGCGGGCGGGTGCTCACGCGCAGCTCGGGGCAGGGCGCCACCTGCTTCAAGTGGCCCTGGGACGCGGTGGCGGTGGTGCCCACCAGCCTGCAGCGGCTCTCCTTCCGCGCCGACCAGGTGACCGCCGAGCGCGTGGGCGTGGAGGTGGTGGGGCTCGCCGTCTACCGCATCGCCGAGCCGCTGCTCGCGTACCGGGTGCTCAACTTCAGCTACCCCGAGCGCGCGCAGGAGAAGCTCGAGGAGACGCTCACCGCCATGTTCATCGGCGCGGCCCGCCGGCTCATCGCCAACCTGAGCGTGGAGGACTGCCTGCAGAAGCGGAAGAGCGCGCTGGCCTCGGAGCTCTTGCGCGAGATCGCCCCGGTGGTGGGCGGCAAGGGCGCGCTCGGCGACGGCACGGCGCAGGGCTGGGGCGTGGTGCTCGACACCATCGAGATCCAGGAGGTGCGCGTGCTCTCGGAGAAGGTCTTCGCGAGCATGCAGGCGCCCTATCGCAGCGCCTTGGAGCAGCGGGCGCGCGAGGCGAAGGCGGTGGCGGAGCAGGAGGTGCAGACCCGCGAGGCGGCGTGCCGGCGCGCGACCGAAGAGGCCTCGCTGGCCACGGAGTCGGCGCTGGTGGAGGCGGGGGCGCAGCTGGCCATGCGCCGTGCCGCGCTCGAGGCCGAGAAGCAGCAGGCCGAGGTGAGCGCGCGGTGGCGGGTGCGCGAGAGCGAGCTCGCGTCGGCGCGGGCCGAGGCCGAGCAGCAGAGCGAGGCGGCGATTCGCGCGCTCGCGCGGGCGCAGGCGGAGGCGCAGGCCGCGGTGCAGGCGCACGCGGCGCGCGCGGAGGCGCAGGCCCACGACGCGGAGCTGCGGCGGGTGGAGGGCGCGCTGGAGGCGGAGCTGAAGACGCTGACGGCGGGGGCGATTCGCGCGCAGGGCGAGGCCGAGGCGGCCGTGGCCTGGCAGAAGGCGCGGGTGGAGTCGGAGCGCGCGGTCTCGCAGGCCCGCATCATCCACGCCCAGAAGCTGCCCGAGCTGGCGGCGGCGGTGGGTCAGCGCATCGGCGAGGTGAAGATCGCGCAGTACGGCGGCGGCGACGCGAACCCGTTCGCGAGCATCACCCAGGCCGTGGGCGCGGTGCTGGATCTCGTCCGCGAACCTGCGAAGGCGAAGTAGCCGCTACGGCCCGCCGTCGCTCGAGCTGGCGCCCGACGTCGGGTCGTAGAACTCGAGGTGCGGCGTGGTGTCCTTCACCGGGTGGCCCTGCTGCAGCTTGGTGTGGAGCTGGGCGTGGGCGATGTAGAGCTTGGTGGCGCCGGTGAGCTGCGACGCGCTCGCGAACCAGCCCACCGCGCCCTGGGTCCACTTCTTCTTTACCGTCCAGGAGCTGGTGCCGTGCTGGGCCAGGCGCAGGTCGTTGCCGGTGGAGTTGTGGTACGCGGCCCAGAGCGTGCCGTCGGCGGCGAACTTGAGGTGCACGTTGCCGCCCACGTACGACGGGCCGTCGCCGGTGGCGGGCTCGTGGCCATCGTCGATGACGGCGTCGCTGGGGTTGGTGGTCAGGGCGAGCGTGGTGCCGAGGTAGAGCTTGAGGCCCCGCGTCGTGGCGTCGTGGTAGGCGATGGCGATGCGGTGCTGCCCGCCCGGCTCCACGGCCAGGTTGGAGAACATGCCCACGTCGTCGCAGGTGCTGGCGTTGGCGGAGCAGCCGTCGTCGATGGTCACCGGGCTGAGCGTGCCGGTGCCCGTCGCCGCGCGGAGCACCTTGTTCAGGTGGTCGTAGTAGGCCACCACGATGCTCGAGCCGTTGAAGGCGACGGACGGGTAGAGGCCCACGCCCGCGGGGATGTTGAGCAGCGGCTTGGCGGTGAAGAGGGTGGCGCAGGCCGCGCCCGAGCCGTCGTTCGCGCAGACGTTGCCGCTGCCGCAGATGCCGCAGCCGCTCGCGCTCTGCGAGCAGACGCCGTTGCCGTTGCTGTCCGTGACGCACACCTGGCCCGAGCCGCAGCCGTAGCAGTTGGGCGCGGGGATCGCGGCGCACTCCACGAAGCTCGTGCTCCAGTCGCTCGGATGAGCCGGATTGGCGCTGGAGGCCTTGGCGAGCTTCACGCCGGTCACGAGGTCCGGGTGGGTGTTGTCGCCGCCGGGGCACTGCGTGGAGCCCGTGGCGCCAGCGCGCTGGAAGTAGGCGATGACCGGCTTGCCCGACGGGTCGAGCGCGATGGAGGTGTAGAGGCCCACGTCGCCGTTGCTGTCCACGGTCTGCGTGGTCCAGCTCTTGTCCGTGCCGCGGATCGCGAGCTTCAAGTCGCCGTGATCCACGTCGTAGTAGCTCACGAAGAGCCGGCCGGTGCTGTCGGCCACGATGCTGGTGTACTCGCCCACGTTCGAGCCCGGGTCGGAGATGCCGCCGCGCGGACCGGAAGGGCCCGCCACGATCGTTCCGCCGTCGGGCACGCCGTCCACGTACTCGGTCGCGGTGACCGCGCCGGTGTTGTCGTAGTAGCGGACCACGAGGTCGCCGTACTGGCCGTCGTACATCGACACCGCCACGTGGCCGTCCGACATCGCCGTCGACGCCGAGTAGCGGCCGAGGTCGTTGGAGGTGAGCGGCGGGAGCTCGTCGCACTCGCAGGTCACCGCGTGGTTGTTGCAGCTGTCCCAGATGTTGTTGGGGTCGGTCTCCATGGGCAGGAAGCCCGCGCCGCAGGAGATCTGGCAGCGATCGCCGTAGTCCCAGCAGGTGTTCGTCTGCGGGATGCAGATGTTGCCGTCGTCGCAGTGGCCGCTGCAGGGCGGGCTGGCCACGCAGAAGCCGCGGAAGCAGGAGAGGCCGGTGTCGCAGGCGTGGGTGGCGTCGCAGGGCGCGTAGCCGCAGACCTGGTCCGTCTTGCCCTGGCCGTCGGTGTACGTGAGGCACACGCGGTCCGAGCCCGGATCTCCGCAGTCGGAGTCGCCGTTGGGGCACTCGATGCGCTGGTCGAAGCAGTGGCCGTCGCGCTTGCAGATCTGGCCGGGGCAGCAGTCCGAGCTCTGCTTGCAGGTTCGGGCGGCGAACTCGCAGCAGTTCTCACCGGCCTCGGCGGTGCAGGCGTCGTGGTCGGGGCAGTCGGCGTCCTTGCTGCACGACTTCGCGCCCGAGGCGCACACGCCGGCCTTTTGGAGCGGCGTGTCCTTGTGACACTTGCAGTCGCTGAGCACGAGCGCGATCGCGAAGAGCGGAAGCGCCAGGGAAATCCGCGGGAACGGCGAGACCATGCCGGTCGCCTCCAGAAGCGAAGTCATCGTTCGGCCGAGCGCCGAGTGTACGACCCCGCTTACCACGTTCTCAAGGTGCCGTGATGCCCACTGCGCCAGCGTCGACGCTCTGCGTCACAACTCCGGCATCGATCAGCGCTCCAGCGTCGACGGGTCCAGGCGTGCCCGCGTCGACGGGAGCAGCGATCGGCGCGGCGCCGGCATCGCTCGGACCGGCGTCAATCGGCGCGGCGATCGGCGCACCCGCATCGGTTGGCGCTGGTGCCGGACCCGCGTCGATGAGCGCCGCGGGAGGCGTCGCGGCGCCGGCATCGGGCGGGGGCACGCGCACCAGCACGTGCTCCACGAAGTCGGGGTGCAGCGGGTCCTCGGGCTTGCAGTCCTCGCCCAGCTTCACCTGCTGCACGGTGCGGAACGTCACCGTGGTTCCCACGCAAGCCGTGAACTCGTAGGGGAAGAGCACGGTGCAGGTCTTCGCGCCGGAGAGCGTGGGCGCCTGGGTCGTCGCCGCGCCGCGGACGCCCTCGGGCGTGCGATGGAGCTCGAACACGGCGGCGGGGCTGTTGATGTCCTGGCGGGTGGCGCCGAACTGGCGGAAGGCGCGCACGTGGATCGCGTTGCCGTCGTCGCTCACGTCGTAGCGGAAAGAGGCGTCGTCCTGGAGCTTGTAGGTGCCGGAGAGGTTCAGCTCGCAGCCCGGCGGCACCTGGTTGGGCGGCGGGGGCGGCGGCGGCGGCGTGACCACGGCCTCCGGAGCCTTGGGGCAGGCGGCGAGCGCGAGCAGCGCGGTGACGAGGAGCCTTCGCACGCGGGCATGCTACGCCACGCGCGCTTGCTCGTCTGGAAAACGTCCTGGCCTTGCATTCGGCAGCGGATTGAGCGCCAATTCGCGGCATGCGTCGCGTGCTCGGTTTGGCTCTCGTGCTGGCGTTGGCCGGCTGCAAGGTTCACAACGCCGATCCCACCGAGGAGTCGGGTCAGCTCGGCGGCGAGCGCTGCGCGAACATCCAGGACATGTCGGACGCGATGCACTGCGAGCTGGCGCCGTACATGAGCGGCACGCTCCACGACGAGGCCGCGTTCCGCAAGGCGCTGGAGCAGGTGCGCGATCTCGGCCCGAGCGATCCGGCGTTCTTTCCGGCGCAGAATGGCTGGGCGCAGATCACCCAGACCATGCTCGACACGAAGCAGTACAAGCAGGGCTGCGGCGACTGCCACAAGCTGTATCGCAAGCCCTACAAGGCGAAGTACAGCGGCACGCAGATCCCGTGGAACGACGTGCACGCCGCGCCGACCGCGGCCGCGACGCCGCCGCCGACGAAGTGATCAGAACGCAGTGCCCAGCGCGGCGTTGATGGTCTCGCGCACGTAGCGCACGGCGAGGCCCACGGTGCGCTCGCGCGAGTCGCTCTTCGGCCCGAGCGCGGGCGCGAGCTCCACCAGGTCGCCGCCGACGAGCCCGACTTCTTGACCAAGCCGTCGAATGAGCTCGACGAGGAACTCGGGCTCGAGGCCGTCGGGCTCGGGGGTGCCGGTGGCGTCGGCCCAGGCGGCGTCGGTGCCGTCGATGTCGTTGGAGAAGTAGACGCCCGCGAGCTTCAGCCCGCGCAGGTGGTGGATGATCTCGTCGAGCGCGCGCGCCGGGTTCTCGCGGACCTCTCTGGCCCAGACCTGCTTCAGCCCGAGCGACTCCCAGTGGGCCTTGTCGCGACGGGTGGCGCGGATGCCGACTTGAACCAGCTTGCCGCCGCGGCCGAGCAGCTCGTTGGCGTGGTAGCTCCAGGTGCCGAAGCAGTACTTCACGCCGAGCCGTTCGCTGAGCAGATCGGTGTGCGCGTCGGGCTGGACGATGCCGAAGTTCTGTCCGTGCACGGTCGCCAGCGCGGCCACGGTGGGCCAGGCCACCGAGTGGTCGCCGCCGAGGATGAAGGGCTTCACCTTCTTGTTGAGCTGGAACACGAGCTCCAGCGCGCGCTGGCAGATAGAGAGCGGCGACACGGGCAGCGTGGCGCGGTCGGACTCGGCGAGGTTCGGATACAGCGCGCGCCGGCTGGCGTCGATCTGCGACGCGCTCAGCATCTCGTCGTGGAGGATCTGCGGCACCACGAAGACGTCGCCGATGTCGACCAGCCCGGCGTCCTCGGCGCGCTTGGGAAAGTCCGGGACGGCGTCGAGCAGGCCCACGCGCATGGCCTGCGGCCCGAGGTTGGCGCCGCGCATGAAGCCCGCGCCCACGTCGCTGGGCACGCCGAGGATGACGCCGCGCGCTTGCGGAATCCGCTCCAGCGCGCGCAGGAAGCGCTCCTGCACCCGGGCCTCGTCGCGGGCGCCGTAGAGCCGCTTCTGGAGCTCGAGCTGCTCGGCCTTCCCGGTCGAGACCAGGTACAGCCCGCCGCCAGCCGGGCGCAGGAGGGCAGCGAGCTCGTCGAGCGGCTTCATGGCAAACAAGGTAACACTGCTCAGTTCCTGGTTCCTGGTTCCTGGCCGCAAGTGGATGGACGAGAGCTCGTCCGCTGCCAGGAACGAGCAACCAAGAACCAGGAACTCAATTTCGTTAAGATCGATTCGTCGTGTCCAAGATTCTGCTCGTCGAGAACCACGCCGCCACGCGCGACTACCTCGCGAACGTGCTCCGCTCGGCGGGGCACACGGTGAAGTTGGCCAGCGACGAAGGCCAGGCGTGGGAGCTCTTCGCCACCGAGCGCCCGGACGTGATCGCGGTGAGCCTCCACCACCCGGATGCCGCGCCGCTCGTCGCCCGCGCGCGAGAGACCACCACGGCGATGCCGGTCATCGCCTATGACCACGGGCACCTCTCCAACCTCCTGGGCAAGAGCGCGGCCATGCGCCTCAAGCCCGACGCCTACGTCGCCGACATCTCGCAGCGCGAGCTCCTCGACCAGCTCAGCGCGCTCTCCGGTCGCTGGACCACCCGGCCCGACACCCAGCCTCAAGGTACCGCCGCGCTGCTCGCGCGCGCGCCCGCGCTCCAGGGCCAGCTCCGCGAGGGCACGCTGCCGGCCACGCTGGTCACGCTCGCGCGCACCTTCCGCGATGGCGCCCTGGTGCTGCAGCAAGGCGAGATCGAGCGGCGCTTGTATTTGCGGCTGGGCGTGCCGGTGAGCTTCGAGTCCACCGAGCGGAGCGAGGCGTTCGATCGCTGGGCCGTGGAGGTCGGGAAGATCACCGAGGCCCAGCTCGCCGAGGCGTTGCGCGAGCGCGCGGGCGGTGCGCTCTCGCCCGCGGCGTCGCTCGTGGCAGTCGGAGCCGTCGAGCCCGGCCCGCCGCTGATGGCGCTCTTGCGTGAGCACCTGCAAGCGATGCTCGCCAGGCTGGTCGGCATCCGGCAGGGCCGCTTCCGCTTCCACGCCGGCGATGAGTTCCTCACCGAGGTGCAGGCGCTCGAGGTACCCGCGCTGGCGCACGTGCTGGTGGGCGCGCGGGCGCATTTGCCGTTGCGCGTCTTCCTGTCGACGCTGCTTCCGGATCGCGCGCGCTTCCCGCGGCGCAGCGACGACTTCTCGGAGCACCTCGCGCAGCTCGGCCTGCAGCCGCGCGATCTCCGCCTCGCTCTGGAGCTCAACGGCGAGCACAGCGTGGACGAGCTCCTCGCCGCGCGGCGCAGCCAGCTCCGGGAGATGTCGTCGCTGCTGTGGTTCCTGCGCCTGGCGGATGTGCTCAGCTTCGAGGCCACGCGCAAGCCGCTCGAGCGCGGAAGCACCCCGCTGCCCCTGGCCGCCGAGAGGCTCAAGCCGCTGCCGTCGGAGCAGCTCGCCGAGGTTCGCGAGAGCGCGCTGGCGGTGCTGCCGTCGACGTACTTCCACGCGCTCGGCGTCGACATCGCCGCCACGCCCGACGAGGTGGAGCAGGCGCTGCTCAAGAGCACCGAGCAGCTGCACCCGGATCGCTTCGCGGGCTTCGACGTCGCCGAGGTCGACGACCTGCTCACCCAGGTGCAGGACCGGCTCACGGCCGCGCACCGCGTCCTCAGCTCGCCGGAGAAGCGGCAGGGCTACCTCGAGCACATCTTCTCGAAGGTGGAGGGGCTGCGCGGGGGGCGGCCCATCGTGGTGTCGGCGGAGGTTGCGCTGAAGGAAGCGGAGCGGGCCCTGCGCAACCGGCGCGCGAGCGATGCGCTGGAGCGTGTGCGGGCCGCGGCGTCGCTCGCCCCCAAAGAACCCGACTTCCAGGCCCGGCTGGCGATGCTGGAGCTGCTCGATCGCAGCCGCTCGGATGCCGAGCGGCGGGCCAACGCGCGCAAGGCGGCGAAGAAGGCGCTCACGCTCGATCCCGAGCACGCGCACGCGATGCTGGCGCTGGCCATGCTCGCGCGCGAAGAGGGTGACTTGAGCGAGGCGCGCAAGCTCACCCTCGCCGCGCTCAAGCTGCGCCCCAAGCTGGAGCTGGCGCGGTGGCTGCTGCGCGAGCTCAACCGCGTGCCGTGACGATCGCCCGCGGCTCGGTGAAGTCCTCCATCGCGTAGCGCACGCCTTCGCGGCCCAAGCCCGAGCCCTTCACGCCGCCGTACGGGTACGCGTCGGAGCGGAAGCTCGGGGAGTCGTTCACGATGAGGCCGCCCACCTCGATCACTTCCGACGCGCGTCGCACCCGGCGGAGGTCGTGCGTGAAGATCGCCGCCTGCAAGCCCCAGGGCGAGTCGTTGACGCGCGCGTAGGCCTCGGCGTCGTCGCTGAAGCCGTCGAGCAGCGCCACCGGGCCGAAGACCTCTTCGCGCGCGATGGTCGCGTCGCTGGGGACGCCGCTGAGGATCGTCGCGGGCAGCATGCGGCCGTTGCGAGCGCCGCCCACCAGCTCCTTCGCGCCGCGCTGCTTCGCGTCGTCGATCCAGCTCGTGATGCGTAAGGCGGCCTTGTCGTCGATGACCGGGCCGATGACGGTCTTCTCGTCGAGCGGATCGCCCATGGGCAGCGCGCGGGTGCGCTCCAGCAGCTTGGCGGTGAACGCCTCGCGGACCTTCTCGGCCACGAAGATGCGCTGCACCGAGATGCACACCTGGCCCGCGTAGTTGAAGGCGCTGAGCGCGATGCGCTGCGCGGCCCAGTCGAGATCCGCGTCGTCGAAGACGATGGCCGCCGCGTTGCCGCCCAGCTCCAGCACCACCTTGGCGCGCGCGGCCTTCTCGCGCAGGTGCCAGCCCACCTTGGCGCTGCCGGTGAACGAGACCACCCGCACGCGCGGATCCGTCGCCAGCGTCTCGGCGAGGGCGTTGTCGCAGGGCAGCACCGAGAGGGCGCCCCCGGGGAGCCCGGCCTGCGCGGCGATCTCCGCGACGAAAAGCGCCGCGCTCGGCGCCTGCGGCGGCGGCTTCCAGACGATGGGCGCGCCCACCGCCAGCGCCGGCGCGACCTTGTGCGCGCCGAGGTTGAGCGGAAAGTTGAACGGCGAGATGGCCACGGCGACGCCCGAGGGCACCTTGCGGACCACGCACTCGTAGCCGCGGCTGGCGTCGTCGAGGTCGATGGGCACGACCTCGCCTCGATGTGCGGTCACCTCGGCCGCCGCCTGGGTGAAGGTCTCCACCGCGCGACGCACCTCCACGCGCGCCGGCATGATGGGCTTGCCCGCCTCGAGGGCGATGCTCCGCGCGATCTCCTCCGTGCGCTCGGAGATGCCGCGGGCGATCGCCGTCAGCCAGCTTCGGCGCTGGCCGGCGGTGCTCGCGGCGAACGGCTCGCGCGCAGCGCTGGCGCGGGCGAGCGCTTCCTCGACCTCTGCTGGCCCAGCCTGCGAGACGTCCGCCACCGGCTCACCGGAGAACGGCGAGCGCACCGCGGCACCGCGCGTGGTCACGAAGCGTCCGGCGAGGAAGAGCGGGCGGGCCATGAGGGAGATCTAACCTGCCCGGGTGGCGTTGCCCCCGCGAAATGTGGCTCGTGCCTCAGGCGACGGTTCTCGCTAGCATGGCCGCTTCGCGGGCGTTTCCGGAGCGTGCATGTCGGCCGACGAGTCCGAGGAGTCGTGGCAGACCGGTGATCGGGCGCGGGCCTCGCGCGGGCGCCGGCCGGAGATGCGCGTGCTCTCGCGCACCTTGCCGCGCTTCCTCGCCGCCCACCGCGCCGCCGGCTTGAACACCGACGCGCTCCTCGCCGAGCTCGGCCTCCCGCTGGGAAGCGATCAGCTCGCGGCCGTCGAGATCGCCCTCGAACCGCTCCGCACGGCGACGGATCGCATCGCCGAGGAGCTCCGCGAGCCCACGCTCGGGCTTCGGCTCGCGCGGTCGCTTCCTGCCACGGCGATGGGCCTGGTGGAGCTCGCCCTTCGCGCCGCGCCCACGCTGAACGAGGGGCTCGAGCGCTTTGGCCGCTACAGCGCGCTCTTCTGCCCGCTCGAGCAGGTGGAGCTGGCCGTCCGCGGCAACGAGGCGGAGCTCGCCCACCGCGTCCCGGGCACGCGCCGCGCGCTCGGCCGGCAGGGCAACGAGCTCTTCTTGGCCTGGCTGGTGCGCACGATTCGCGAGGTCCTGGGGCAGGCGTGGTCGCCCATCGAGATCTGCCTGGCCCACGCGGCGCCGCCGGAAGCCGACGCGCTCGCCAAGGCCTTTGCGCCCGCGGAGCTGCGCTTCGCCATGGGCTTCAACGCCCTGCGCTTTCCCGCGGCGGACCTCGCCAGGCGCAGCGTGACCGCGGACCCGGACATCCTCGCGATGGTCGACGGACGGGCGGAGCGCGTCTTCGGCCAGTCGCAGACCGACGACGTGCTCGCGCGCATCCGCACCGAGATCCAGGAGCAGATGCGCGACGGGCGGCCCACCTTGCAGACCGTGGCCGAGAAGCTCGGCGCCAGCCCGCGAACGCTGCAGCGCCGGCTCGACGCGCACAACACCACCTTCAACGACCTGGTGGAGGCCACGCGGCTCGCGCTGGCGAAGGAGTTCCTGGCCAGCCCTCGGCTCGGGCTCAAGGAGATCGCCTTCCGCCTGGGCTACTCCGACCTCACCACGTTCATCCGCGCGTTCAAGCGCGTCACCGCGCTCACGCCGCTCGAGTTCCGGAAGAAGGCGGGCGCTGGCTAACTGCGGTGGCTGGTGGCCCGTGGCGGGTGGCTGGCACGGGCCGCATGGCGAAGTGGCGGTTCCGGCAAAGAGTTGTCGACATATGATGCGGTAGGCGTGCAGCCCTCCTCGCCGTGGATTCCGCCGCCGGATGACGACTCCGCAGCCGCTCAACGACGTGATGGGTCGCTACCAGCTGGTGCGACGCCTGGCCGCGGGCGGCATGGCCGAGGTCTTCCTGGCGCGCACGCGCGGCGCGCCCGAGTTCAGCAAGACCGTGGTGGTCAAGCGCATCCTGCCGAGCCTGGCCACCAACCAGGAGTTCATCACCCTCTTCTTGAACGAGGCGCGCATCTCCGCGCAGTTGCAGCACCCGAACGTGGTGCAGTTCTTCGACCTCGGCGAGGAGAACGGCCAGTACTTCCTGGCCATGGAGTACATGGACGGCCCCACCGTGCGCGGGCTGCTCCGCGGCGCCTACGAAGCCAAGCGCCAGGTGCCGCTGGGCGTGGGCTTGAAGCTCATCTCGCTCGCGCTGGAAGGGCTCGCCTACGCGCATGCCTTCTGCGATCAGCGCGGCCGCCCGCAGAACCTGGTGCACCGCGACATCTCGCCGCACAACATCCTGCTCGGGCGCAACGGCGCCGTGAAGGTCGCCGACTTCGGCATCGCCAAGGCCGCGAGCCTGCCCAGCGTCACCAAGACCGGGCAGGTGCGCGGCAAGCTCCGGTACATGTCGCCGGAGCAGCTCACCGACGAGCCCCTCGACGGCCGCAGCGATCTCTTCGCGGTGGGCATCACGCTCTTCGAGCTGCTCACCGGCGCGCGCCCCTTTCAGGGCGACGGCGACGCGGAGGTCATCAACAAGATCCTGGAGCACCCGCCGCTCCGGCTCGAGCAGTTCCGCGACGACGTGCCCAAAGGCCTGCAGGAGATCCTCGAGAAGTCGCTCGCCAAGGACCGCGAGGATCGCTACGCGAGCGCGCAGGAGATGCAGGCCGCGCTCGAGTCGATGCTTGTGAGGCTGGGCCAGGTGGTGCGCGGCGCGGAGATCGCCGCGTTCGTGGACCAGGTGGTGCCGCGCGAGGCAGATCCGGTGGCCGTCTCGGACGGCGACTCGCTCAACATCTCCGTGCCGCCCAAGAAGGCGCCGCCGGGGCGCGCGCCCACGTCCGCGGAGGTGCCCCAGGCGCCCGCGCCGCCGCGCCGCCGCTCGCATGAGTCGGTGCGCATCGCCGAACCACCCGGGGAGCCGCCTGCGACGGCCGTGACGCGCACCACGCCGGGTGCTCGCCCCGCCGAGCCCGACGATCGGCCGGCGACCGTGGTCGATCGCCGCGACCGCGAGCCCTCGCGTCCGCCGCAGACGCACGTCACGCGCACGGATCCGGACCCGATCGACGCCGTACCATCCACGAAGGTCACCGATCCGGATTCGCGGCCCGCACGCCGCGAGCCGGCCACCGAGCTCGAGGCCGACGCGCACGTCGAGCCCGCGCCTCCGAAGTCGATGCTCGACGCGCTCACGCCCAACCAGCGCCTCGGCTTGGGCATCGGGCTGGGCGCGGCGCTGGTGCTGCTGCTGGCGGTCATCGCCGCGGCAATGGGCGCTTTCACCCACAGTGAAGTCGAGCGCGTGCCGCTCCCGCCCGCGGCGCCGACGCGACACTGACTACAAGAAGAGGCAGAGGCTGGCGCAGCCGCTCTCGGCGTCGGCGCAGGTCTTGCCGCTCACGCAGTCGGCGCAGGCCTTGGCCCGGTTCTGGTGGTCGGTGTTGTTGGTGTTGCGGCTCTCGCAGTCCGAGGTGCAGGTGTCCACGTTGGTGCTGGAGCTCACGCACTCCTGGTACTTGGAGCAGTACGTGTGGCAGTCGCTGCCGCCGCAGCCGGTGAGCAAGACGCCGGCGAAGAGAAGGGCCCCGAGAATTTGAGCGCGCATGCCGAGAGCCTCGCCCGGCTCCGGGTTCGAGGACAACTGTTTAGCGATAGCGCACGGTGATCGCCGCGTCGCCGGCGCGGGGGTCGATGCACGACCAGACCTCGCCCCACGCGAGCAGGTACTGGAGATCGCCGTCGCGCTTGGCGTGCGGTCTGCCGAGCCACAACGCGAGCAGCGTGTCGTGCACACCCTTGGTGGCCGCGAACTCTGCAGGCGGCTCGCGCCACGCTGGAGACGACAGCGGGCTTGAGAAGGTGAGCTTCACGCTGCGAAGCGCCTGGCCGTCGAAGTACAGGCTGGTCAGCACCTCGCGGCCTTGATGCAGGCCGCCGTCGATCGAGCAAATCGTGAATGACTTGGCCTGCACGGTCTCGCGCGCGGACGCATAAGCCGCGTCGGCCTTGAAGTGCGCGAGCGTCGTGTCCGGGCCGACCACGAATCCCGAGGGCAGCGAGAGCCGTCCGGTGGCGCCATCGAGCATGCCCGGACACTACAGCCTGCTCAGCCCATCTGGACGATGCGGGTGAGCACCTGGCGCGCGTAGTCCTTGTTCCAGTTCAGCGTGCCCTCTTTCGCGTCGACCTCCACGCGCGAGGTGGTGGGGCTGGTGGCCACGATGTTCACGGTCACCTCGGCGGTGGTGCTCTGGCCTTTCAGGTTGCGCTCGACGCCGCCGTTCTTCATCTCGTAGCCGGTGGTGGCGATGCCCATCCTGCGGAACACGGCCTCGGTGTTGCGGCGGACGTCGTCGGGGGTGCCCTGGACGTCGCCCTTGGCGCCGCGGTCGGTATAGGCGATGGCGCCGACGGCTCCGACGGCGCCCGCGCCCACCACCACCGCGGGCGCGCAGGACGAGCCCAGCCCCATCGCGCCCGCGAGCAGCGCCACCCGGCTCCAGCGCGTCCAACCCGATTTCTCTTGGCTCATGGAGAGCACCTCGTGTCTTGCGTCCCGACCTGCCCCTGAGGTGGAGACCAGCCAGCGGCCCGACAAGGAGAGGCCGCGCTGCCTGGCACCTGCCTGCTCGCCTTGAAATCGCCCGCGCGCGGCACGCATGCTCGCGCGCATGACCACGTTCTCCACCTGGCCCGGCCTGGCGTTCGTGCCCTGGCTCGTCTTCGGGGTCATCTGGGGCGCGGGCGCGCTCTCGACGAAGCGCACGATCCAGCGCGAAGGCATCCGGCAGATGCTCCTGTATCGGCCGCCGCTCATCCTGGGCTGCACGCTGGTCTTCACGCGCGTGGGCGCGAGGCTGGTGCCGATGTTGGGGCAACCGTTGTGGCCTGCGGACGCGACGTCGGGCGCGATCGGACTCGCGATCTCCAGCGCGGGCATCGGCTTCGCCATCTGGGCGCGGATGCATTTGGGCAAGTACTGGAGCGGCGCGATCACCCTCAAGGACGGCCACAAGCTCATCCAGAGCGGGCCGTACGGCTTGGCGCGCCACCCGATCTACACCGGCATCACCACCGCGGCGCTGGGGAGCGCCATCGCGGTCGGCACGGTGGGCGCGGCCATCGGCCTGCCGCTCATCGTGGGCTCGTTCCTCTTCAAGCTCGAGGCCGAAGAGCGGTTGATGGCGCAGACGTTCGGCGAGGAGCACGCGCAGTACCGCGCGCGGGTGAAGCGGCTCGTGCCGGGCGTGTGGTGACCGGCGCTCAGGCCGCGGGAGCGGGCGGTGTCGACGCCGGCGGCGGCTGTTGTCCCGCGCTCTGGCCCTTCGACTTGGTCCCCGCCTTCGCCCTGGCCTTGCTCGTGCCGCTCCTGGCCTTTTTGGGCGCCGCCTGGAGCTTGAGCCGGAGGTCGGTCGGGGTCTTGGGGCGGCTCTCGTAGACCGGATCCGACTCGATGCCCGCATTCCGCATGCAGATGCCGAGCAAGTCGTAGGCGTTGTCGAGGTGCCGCCAGGCACTTTTCGCCGCGTTGGAGGTCTTGAGGTCGAACGAGGCGTGTCCACCCGCCTGCACGCGCTTGTCAGCCTCGACCAGCTTGAGGACGTTCTTCTTCAGCCTGGGCACGATGGCGCCGATGACCGGATCTTTGACGCCCGCGGCCTTGTTGAGCAGGGTATCGGCCGAGGTCAGCGCGGCGGTCTTGGTGAAGCTCACGTTCGGCACGTCGGCGGTCCCGGCGGCGGCGAGCGCGCTCTTGAGGAGGCGCCCGTCGGTGAGCACGAGGTTCGTGAGCTGCGGAATGTCGGCGATGGGCGCGTCCGTGCCGCGCACGCCCGCGTCGATGACGCTCTTCAGATCCTTGCGGATGTATTTCTCCGCGAGCTCCGCCTCGCGCATCCCCAGCTCGGCGAACGGGTCGTCCGCGTAGCGCCGGAACGCCTCCCGGACAGCGATCGCGGACTCCAGCGTGGGCAGTTGATCCTGCGGCGGCAGCGAGTTGTTGCGCGGCATGTGTTCCCCCAAATCGTTCGTAGAGGTTGTCTCCACAGCTTGAATCGAGAAAAACCTATCCAGATCAGAACTCGTAGATCAATGCATCGACCCCAGAGGGTTATCCGCGAAGCGGAAACTCCCGGAATCACGAGGATGTCAGCCTGGTGCCCTAGGCTTCGCGCCCGCAGGTGACGTGGGGGCGGTGATGCAGGGCCATCCTGGCCAGGCGTTCTGGGCCAAGCTCGAGAGGGACGAGGCCGGGCGCGTGCGCGCGTGGCACCCGTTCGCCGAGCTTCGCCCAGGCTCGGAGGGGTGCTGATGGTTTTCCAGCACGCCGGCGCCGGAACGGGGGCGTTCCTCGACTACTGGGGCAAGGCCAGGCCTGCGACCGAGGCCGGGCCGCGCTTCCACCGGCTGGCGTACCACTGCCTCGACGTGGCCGCGGTGGGTGCCGAGCTGCTCCGACTCCACCGGCCGATGCGCGAGCGCCTGCTGGCCGCCTCTGGATTAAAGGAGCACTCGCTCGATGCGTTCTTGCCCTTCGCACTGGCGCTGCACGACCTGGGCAAGTTTGCGGCGACGTTCCAGGGGCTGCGTCCAGAGGTCGCCCGGGAGCTGGGACGCTCGGCCACCACGCGCGGGTACAGCACGCGGCACGACGCGATGGGGGTGGCGCTCTGGTCGGGCGCTCTGGTGAAGCAGGCGGCGGCGAAATCCTGGCTGCGCGGGAGATTGGGACCGGACGCGCTGGCAGGACGCGACCTGGAGTGCCTGGTCGAACCCTGGATGCGGGCCGTGCTCGGCCATCACGGCCAGCCCGCGGTTGATCCCGGTGGCCTCGACCTCCATTTCCCCGTCAAGGATCCCAGCCGCAGCGACGCCCTGGCCTTCGTGGAGGTCGTTTCGTCGCTTCTGGGGCCGGTGAGCCTGGAGTTCGACCGCGCGATCTCCATCGACGACGTTGAAGCTGCCCTCAAGCCCTCCTCCTGGCTGGCCGCAGGGGTCGCCGTGCTCTGCGATTGGGTGGGATCGAATACCGAGTGGTTCCCCTACTGCGCCGAGCCCATGCCGCTGGAGGCCTACTGGGCCAAGGCGCTTCCCCTCGCACGCAAAGGGCTGGAGAAGTGCGGGGTGCTGCCCTGCGAACCGCGGCACTTCGGCGGTCTTGATTCGCTCTTCCCGGAGATTGACCTGCCGCGTCCGATGCAGCGCGCTGCCCAGGAGGTCGAACTCGCGTCGGGACCTCAGCTCTTCATCCTCGAGGACCTCACCGGCAGCGGAAAGACCGAGGCGGCGGTGGTGCTGGCGCATCGGCTGATGGCCGAGGGCGCCGGCGGGGGCGTGTTCTTCGCCCTCCCCACCATGGCTACGGCGAACGCGATGTTCGGGCGAATCGAGGGCGTGGTGGCCAAGCTCTTTGCCGAGGGCGAGCGGCCCTCGGTGGTGCTGGCTCACAGTGCGCCCCACCTCGTGGAGCTTCGCGACCTGGAGCTCCCGTCACAGCCCTGCGACGACGACTACGCCGGGAGCGACGCGGCGGTCTCGACGCAGTGTTCCGCCTGGATCCGCGACTCGCGCAAGCGCTCGCTGCTGGCCCACGTGGGCGTGGGCACCCTGGACCAGGCCCTGATGGCGGTGATGCAGGTGCGCCACGGCACGCTCCGGCTGCTGGGCGTGACCCGGAACGTGCTCGTGGTGGACGAGGTGCACGCCTACGACGCGTACATGACCGAGCACCTGGAGCGGCTGCTCCAGTTCCAGGCTGGCCTGGGTGGAAGCGCCATCCTGCTCAGCGCCACGCTGCCCCAGAGGCAAAGGGCGAGGCTGGTTGCCGCCTTCCAGAAGGGCGCCGGCACCCCGCGGCAGCCGGTCAACTCCACCGCCTATCCGCTGCTCACCCACGCGAGTCCCCGCGGAGTGCTGGAGCGCGAGGTCCCGGCCGTCGCCGGATCGCGGCGACAGGTGAAGATCGCGTTCCTCGACACGCCGGAGGCCGCGGCCGACCTCGCGACCAGGGCGGTCGAGGCCGGGAGGGCGGTCTGCTGGATCCGCAACACCGTCCAGGACGCCCTCGACGCTCACGCTCTGCTGCGGGGGCGTGTCTCGGCCGAGGCGCTGCGCCTCTTTCACGCCCGCTTCGCCATGGGCGACCGGCTCCGCATCGAGCAGGACGTGGTTCGCGCCTTCGGGAAGGCCGGGGACGGACAGGTGCGGGCGGGCTCCGCCCTGGTGGCCACACAGGTGGTGGAGCAGTCGCTGGATCTCGACTTCGATGAGCTCATCACCGACCTCGCTCCGATGGACCTCGTCATCCAGCGGGCTGGCCGGCTGCACCGGCGGGCTCGGGCGGGACGGGGTGAGCCTGTGTTGCACGTGCTCGCGCCGTCGTTCACGGAGGCGCCCAAGGGGAGCTGGTTCTCGGGAGCCTTCCCCCGGGCAGCCTACGTCTATCCCGACTGGGGACAGCTGTGGCTGACGGAGCGCGAACTGCTCCGCCGGGGCGTCCTCGACCTTCCCCAGGATGCCCGGGCGCTGATGGAGGCCGTGTTCTCCGACGCTGCCCGCGAGCAGATCCCCTCGGCGCTTCAGCGCGCCTCCGACGAGGCCGAGCAGGCGCGGAAGGTGAGCGCCTCCATCGCTCAGGGCGCCGGGGTGGTGCTGGAGACGGGCTATGGCGGCGACGATCGCGCCTGGGAGACCGACGCCCGAGTGGCCACGCGCCTGGGAGAGCCCACGACCCTGGTGCGGCTGGCGCGCGTCGTGGGAGGGAAAGCCGTCGCCTGGTTCGAGCACGGCCGGTTTCCCTGGGAGCTGAGCCAGCTCCAGGTGGCGCGACGGCGGATCGCGTTCGCCGGGGATGACGACCAGGCGCTGATCGCCCAGGCCGAGGGCGACATGCCCTTCGTCGATGAGGGAATGGTCACGGTGGTGCTCCGCGAGGGCGCCACCGGGTTCGTGGGCAAGGCTCGCGACGTGGAGAACCGGCCGGTGCAGGTGCTCTACGACGGCGAGCTCGGGCTTCGCGTGGAAAAGGAGAGCTGAGCATGGCGTACAACCTGCTGCGCGAGCGGTGGATCCCGGTGAGGTGCCAGAGCGGTGCCACTGATTGGATCGCGCCGCACCAGATCGCCGAGCGAGACGACCCGCCCGTGGCCATCGCCAGTCCCCGGCCCGACTTCGACGGCGCGCTCATCCAGTTCCTCATCGGGTTGATGCAGACCACGGCCGCGCCCAAGGACAAGCGCGCTTGGGAGAGGCGCTACGAGCAGCCGCACTCGCCCGAGGAGCTGCGCGAGCAGTTCGCCACCGTGGAGCTGGCGTTCAACCTCGACGGCGACGGGCCGCGGTTCATGCAGGACCTCACGCTGACACCGGCCAAGAAGGACGAACTTCCCATCGGGGCACTGCTCATCGACCGAATGGGCGAGGTGAACCTCGCGGACAAGTCGGACCTCTTCGCCAAGCCGGATCGGTACCCTGCGCTCGGCCTCCCAGCAGCGGCGATGGCTCTCTTCGCTCTCCAAAGCAATGCGCCCGCGGGCGGAAGTGGCAATCGAACCTCGCTTCGTGGCGGAGGACCGCTCACGACGCTCGTGGCGGGGGCGAACCTGTTCTCGACCGTCTGGCTCAACGTGCTTCCTGCGCCTGATTTCGCCCTTGCCACGAAGTTCGGAAATGCAGAGCTGTCTGCGCCCGAAGCGACGTTCCCGTGGCTCGCACCCACGCGCACCAGCGAAGGTGGCAGAGCCACCACTCCCTTGGACATTCATCCCGCCCAGCACTTCTGGGCGCTCCCGCGCCGGATCCGGTTGGTCGTTGCAACGAACGACCTCGGGACGTGTGCCGCGACAGGTCAGAACGAAGTGCGGGTGGTGCGCGCCTACCATGCACGAAACCTGGGCGTGAACTACGAGGGCGAGTTCCGCCACCCCCTGACCCCTTACGCGCTCGTCAATCCCAACGAGCCGCTCAACCCCAAGAAGCCCAAGGGCGGGATCCCCTATCGGGACTGGCCACAGTTCGTCGCCGGCGACTCGACCCACGAACCGGCGCGGGTGGTCCAGGCGTTCCACGCGCAGCGGCGGTTCGAGGTCGCGCGCGACGTGCGCCTGTGGGCCTTCGGCTTCGACATGGACAACATGAAGCCGCGCGCCTGGCACCAGGGCGTCACTCCGCTCGTCCCCATCGAGTCCGAGCGCCAGGACGCGTTCCGGGCGGTGCTCTCAGGCCTCGTCGAGGCCAGTGAGAGTGTGCGCAAGACCCTCCTGAACAAGGTGAAGGAGGCGATCGCCCGGAGGCCGCAAGACCTGCCCGGAGATATCGCCGCCACCCTCAACGCCGCGTTCTGGATGCGCACCGAGGCGTCGTTCTTCGAGGCCATCTCCGCTGTGCGCGACGTGCTCCCCGACGTGGAGAGGCTCGCGCCCATCTCGGAGCGGTGGCTGGAGGCGCTGCACCAGGCCGCGCTGGCCTTGTTCGAGACCTACTCGCAGGCGAACGGCGACTTCGTCGCCGCGGACGTCCGTCGGGTGGCCGTGGCCTGGAACGAGCTGCGCCGCTTCACCCATCCCAACTCGCCGCTCCTGCGGAAGGCCGTCGGGCTGGCCGTGAAGGAGCCCGAGCTGAAGAAGCCCAAGACCAAGCGGTCGAAGAAGAAGGAGGACCTACCGTGAGCGAACCCGATCTCGTGCCCGCAGAGGGCCAGCAGCGCCCCGACGATCCCTGGTGGCGCTGGTGGAGCAGCCTGGAGCACCGCAAGGGCGACCGCGCCGCGCTCCGGCGCTGTCGCTCGGTGCGCGACGTGGCCCTGGAGCCCGCGTTCCACGACGTCCTGAAGCGCCTGGGCAAGGGCTGGAGTGGCTCGGACCGCGAGCGCATCGCCGCGGCGGTGGGCGTGCTGGCCCAGGTCGAGCAGAACAGCCCGGCCCGATCCCTCGCCGACGCCATGGCCAGCCCCAAGGGCGACAAGCCCACGGTCAGCGACTTCCGCTTCCGCCGCCTGCTTCGCCTGGAGACCCCCGACGAGCTCCTCCATGAGCTCCCACGGATCATCCGGCAGCTCGGGGGCGCCGCCCCCATCTCCCAGCTCGCCCGCGACCTCATGCGCTGGGACGACGACGTCCGGAAGCGCTGGGCGCTCCACTACTACGAGAAGGCCAACCTCTCCTGAAGTCTCACGCCACCCACTCGAGGACCAACCATGTCGAACTTCATTCAGCTCCACTTCCTGACCGCCTACCCGCCTTCCAACCTCAACCGCGATGACCTCGGGCGCCCCAAGACGGCCGTGTTCGGTGGCACGCAGCGGCTGCGTGTGTCGTCGCAGAGCCTCAAGCGTGCTTGGCGAACCTCGGACGCCTTCTCCAATGCGCTCCACGACCAGAAGGGCACGCGGACCAAGGGCCTGGGCAACGAGCTCTATGCCAAGCTCGCGGAGGAGCTCGGCGAGAAGAAGGCCGATGAGACGGCCAAGGAGCTCGCCAAGCTCTACGGCGAGCTCAAGTCGCCCAAGAAGGATGGCGAGAAGGCCGCCGCGGAGGCCCGCGAGCATGAGACCCTGGTTTTCCTGAGCCCCGGCGAGCAGCAGGCGCTCGAGACCCTGGCGTTGAAGCTCGCGAAGGAGAAGCGCGCTCCGACCAAAGAGGAGCTGGCGGCCTTCCCCATGTCGGGCCACGGCGCGGCGGACATCGCGTTGTTCGGCCGAATGCTTGCGGCCACGCCCGGAAAGAACGTCGAGGCGGCCGCGCAGGTCGCGCACGCGCTCTCCGTGCACCGCGTCACCGTCGAGGACGACTTCTTCACCGCCGTGGACGACCTCAACAAGCACGACGAGGACGCCGGCGCCGGCCACATGGGCAGCACCGAGTTCGCCGCGGCCCTGTTCTACGAGTACGTCTGCATCGACCGCGAGCTGCTCCTCAGGAATCTCGACGGGAATGAGGCGCTGGCGGCCAAGACGGTGCGCGCCCTCATCGAGGCCTGTCTCACCGCGAGCCCCACGGGGAAGAAGAACAGCTTCGCGAGCTCCGCCCGGGCCAGCTTCGCCTTGGCGGAGAAGGGAAACCAGCAGCCGCGCTCGCTGGCGGTGTCGTTCCTGAAGGCCGTGGAGGGCGCGGACCAGATGGTGACGGCCATCGCGGCTCTGAAGGACACCCGGGCCAAGATGGATCGGGCGTACGGCGCTTGCTGGGCCAGCGAGGCCATCCTCGACGCCGTGGGCGGTCGGGGCAGCCTCAAGGAGCTACTCGACTTCGTCGCTGCTCCCAGCGGATTCGAGGGCGGCAAGGGCGGGGCCGAGCCCACTGGCCGAGGGGCGTAGCCATGCAGCCCTTCCTCTGCTTCCGCCTCTACGGCCCGATGGCCGCCTGGGGCGACGTGGCGGTGGGCGAGCGGCGTCCGGCCCTCGCCCAACCGTCGCGCTCGGGCGTGCTGGGCCTGATCGCGGCTGCCCTGGGCCTCCAGCGGTCCGATGCCGACGCCCTGCAGACCCTGGACGACGGCCTCGGGTTCGCTTCGCGTCTGGAGCGACGGGGCGAGCTCCTGGTGGACTACCACACCGCCCAGGTTCCATCGGGCCCGGAGGTCCGATCTGCGCTCAAGCGGCGTACGCGCCTCGACACCCGGCGGGACGAGTTGAACGCGAAGGAGGATCGCGACGCGATCCAGTCCTGGCGCACGTACTTCCTCGACGCTCTCGCCTCGGCGTGCATGTGGCAGACGTCCGGGAGCAAAGCGCCGGCCCTGGACCAGCTCGCCGCCAGGCTGCGGGCCCCCACCTTCGTCCCCTACCTCGGGCGGAAGGCCTGCCCGGTGGCGCTCCCGCTCGATGCGAAGCTCGTCGAGGCGGCAAACCCGGTGGACGCGTTGACGCAGGTCCGCTTCCCGGCTGATGCGCTGCTGGGTGGCATCGGGAGAGCCCGGTCCGAGCCCGACGTCTTCCGCTGGGAGGGCGAGTGGCCGGGCCTGAAGCCGGACCAGACAGTGACCCGGCGCGATCGGCTCCTGAGCCGGGCGCGCTGGCACTTCGCAGAGCGGCAGGAGCACGTCCTGCAGCGCCAGGGAGGCGACCATGTACCTCAGCCGTCTTGAGCTCTTGCCCGAGGCTGCCCAGAAGCCCGAGTTCTGGGCCGACCTGGGCGACCTCTACCGCGAGCACCAGGCCATCTGGCAGCTCTTCGGCGACACACCGGAGCGCACGCGCGATTTCCTCTTCCGCAAGGAGCGCGGAGGCCTTGAGTCCCGGTGGTTCACGCTGTCGAAGCGTAAGCCAATCGACGTTCGCGGCATCTGGAAGGTCGAACCGAAGCAATTCGAGCCCCGATTCGAGGCGGGACAGCACTTGTTCTTCGCCGTGCGGGTGAATCCGACGGTCGCGAAGACCCGGGAGGGGCGGTCCAGCGCCCGTCACGACGTGGTGATGAACGAAAAGCGCCGCGTACCGGGCGGGACGGGCTCGATTTCGGAGAGCGCACTGGTCGAAAAGGCCTGTACCGCCTGGTTCCAGGCCCGATCGACCCGGAATGGATTCGATTTCGACCCGGGACAGGTGCGGTTCGACGGCTATCGCCAGGTTGGCGATGCCAAATCGGGCGGGATCAGGTTGTCCACGGTGGATATCGAGGGATTTCTCACCGTGAAGGAGCCGGAACGCTTCCAGCGCATGCTGTTCGGGGGGCTGGGGCCCGCCAAGAGCTTCGGGTGCGGGCTGATGCTGGTGCGCCCGGCCTGATGCTGCCCCCGCTCGCGCCCATTCCCATCAAGGAGCGGGTCTCGCTGGTCTTCCTGGAGAAGGGCCAGCTCGACGTGCTCGATGGGGCGTTCGTCCTCGTCGACCAGTTCGGCGTGCGGACCCATATCCCGGTGGGGAGCGTGGCCTGCATGCTGCTCGAGCCGGGCATCCGGGTGTCGCACGCGGCGGTGGGGCTGGCCAGCCGGGTGGGGTGCCTGCTGGTCTGGGTTGGGGAGGCCGGGGTTCGGGTCTACGCGTCGGGCCAGCCGGGTGGGGCGCGCGCCGACAGGCTGCTGTACCAGGCCAAGCTGGCCCTGGACGACGCCTTGCGGCTCAAGGTGGTGCGCAAGATGTACGCGCTCCGCTTCAACGAGGAGTCCCCGGAGCGGCGGAGCGTGGAGCAGCTCCGCGGCATCGAGGGCGCGCGGGTGAAGAAGACGTACCAGCTCCTGGCCCAGCGGTACGGCGTGGTCTGGAGTGGCCGGGACTACGACCCCGAGCACTGGGAGGCCAGCGACGTCCCCAATCGCTGCCTGAGCGCGGCCACCTCCTGCCTCTACGGAATCACCGAGGCAGCGGTGCTGGCCGCGGGGTACGCGCCGGCGGTGGGGTTCATCCACACCGGCAAGCCGCTCTCCTTCGTGTACGACGTGGCCGACCTGGTGAAGTTCGAGACGGTGGTGCCTGCGGCGTTCAAGATCGCCGCGACCCGGCCGGAGAACCCCGAGCGCGCGGTGCGGCTGGTCTGTCGCGACGTGTTCCGGCAGTCCAAGCTGCTGGAGCGATTGATTCCGCTCATCGAAGAGGTGCTGGCGGCGGGAGGAGTTGCCCTCCCCGAGGCAGCGCCGGAGCAGGTGGGGCCGGCGATCCCCAACGAGGAGCCCACGGGCGATGGTGGTCATCGTTCTTGAGAATGCCCCGCCCCGGCTCCGGGGTCGGCTGGCAGTGTGGTTGCTCGAGGTGCGGGCAGGGATGTACGTGGGCGACGTCTCGAGGCGGGTGCGGGAGATGCTCTGGGCTCAGGTGGAGGCCGGAATCGAGGTCGGAAATGCCGTGATGGCCTGGTCGGCGCCCAATGAATCGGGCTTCGACCTGATGACGCTGGGAGCCAACCGTCGGACGCCCGTGGATTTCGATGGGTTGAAGCTGGTGTCGTTCGTCCACGTGCCCGTCGAGGAGGGGCCGCCCGTGCCCAGGCAAAAGCCTGCAAGGAAACGATGAGAACCAGACAGAACTCGTCGGTGGACACGCTCTCTGACAATTTGAATAGTGATCTCAGGTGAATGAAGGAAGAGCGTTCCCCGCGTGCGCGGGGATGAACCGCGGCAACGGGGTCTTCTTCTACTCGAAGGGCAGCGTTCCCCGCGTGCGCGGGGATGAACCGCGACTCCGCACGGAGCGGAAGCTATTTCAGGAGCGTTCCCCGCGTGCGCGGGGATGAACCGCATTGGCCAGAGGTACTCGCTGCCGCTGATCGTGCGTTCCCCGCGTGCGCGGGGATGAACCGCTGGCTCAGTTCGATAAGGACGTGGCGATCAAGCGTTCCCCGCGTGCGCGGGGATGAACCGCTGGAGCGGACGGTCGCGCTGCTCTCGCCGAAGCGTTCCCCGCGTGCGCGGGGATGAACCGACCTCGGCCGTGCCGTTCTACGGCGAGGGCGTGCGTTCCCCGCGTGCGCGGGGATGAACCGTTCGATCACAAGTGGCTGGCCGATCACGCGCTGCGTTCCCCGCGTGCGCGGGGATGAACCGGTGACGTCCTGGTTGGCGTTACCACCACCGACGTCCTGGTTGGCGTTACCACCACCGAGGCGTTCCCCGCGTGCGCGGGGATGAACCGGGCACGGCCATCCGCGGAATCGAGTACGACTTCGCGTTCCCCGCGTGCGCGGGGATGAACCGCTCGCCACGTGGTTCGTTCCAGCGACTGACTAGCGTTCCCCGCGTGCGCGGGGATGAACCGCAGGAGCCCGCGCCGGGGCGAGAGTCGGAAATGCGTTCCCCGCGTGCGCGGGGATGAACCGATCGCCGAGCGCATCAAGGCGCTGCGCGAGAAGCGTTCCCCGCGTGCGCGGGGATGAACCG